>CACKBK010000011.1 GCA_902598425.1 uncultured Pelagibacteraceae bacterium
CTTGCTCCCAAGATAAATGCAAAAAGATTAAATGCCGACGAAGTTAGGAAAGCAGCTGATGATTGGGATTTTTCTGAAGAGGGTAGAAAAAGACAAGCAAAGAGAATGGCAGATTTTGCTATTAAACTTAAAGAAGATGGAAATTATGTCGTTGCTGATTTTATCTGTCCAACACCTGAAGCAAGACGCTTATTTCCAGCTGATTATGTAGTATGGGTTGATACAATAAAAGAGGGAAGATTCGATGATACTAATAAAATGTTTATTAAACCTGATAAATTTGACTTTCATGTCACCTCTCAGGATGCCAAAAATTGGGCACCAAAAATATTTAAAGATTTGAAAAAATAAACTAAAAAGATCATAAAAAATTAATAAGTTTAAAATGAGTTATATTGTAAATAAATCAAGTTATACACTAATTTTGTTATTAGTTTATTTCTCTTTAATTATTCATTCAAAAGCAGAGACATTTACTTCAGATAAAACATTTGATTCTGAAAATGCAGCTGGCAACGTGCAGCAAAAATTTAATGATACTGATTTAACTTTGACAATATCAGAAAATGAGACACTAGGTACTTTATCAATGACAAAACCAGCACATGTTAATGAAAAGGCAAGATCCACTATAATTGTTGAAACTGGTGCATCTATACTTGGAACCGCTAATGCTGTTGCAGGAGATGATACTGATGGATTAACAATTACTAACTCAGGAACAATTCGAGCTAATAATTCAAAAGGTATAAATTTATTAGATTCGATTAATGCTACAGTTACAAATAATAGTGGTGGTACAATACGAGCAAAAACGAATACAATTTCTGTTTCTAAAAGCGGAACTACACCTGACAACATTAATATTACAAATTCAGGAACAATCTATTCAACTAACGCAAGCACAAATACTATATTACTTCATTCGAACTCTACAAATAGTACTGTTACTAACAATGCAGGTGGTCACATATATAATGAAAGTACTGCTGCAACTATTACTATTGGTAAGACTACAACTTTAACAAACAGTGGAAAAATAGAGAATAAAAAAATTGATAAGGTAGCAATTACCGTTGATGGAGCAGATAGTACAGTTATATTAAAGGATAGTGGTATTATTATTGGTAAAATAAAAAATAATAAAAATAGAAATACTTTAAAGATACAACACGGAGTTGGACAAGGTTATTATTACGAAACTACTGGAACAGATTTTGAAACTTTGCAAGATTTAGATGGCAATCCAATTGTTCAAGGTTCAGCAGGTTCAGTGGGCCAGGGAGGAAATGAAATTCTTGATGAGCTCTTAGGTTACAAGTCATTAAATATCCGTAAATCATTAACAAAATATAAAAGTACAACAAACGAATCTAAAAGTAAAAAGGGTTGGGGAGAAATTAATTTTGCTTCATTTAATAGGAAACAAAATAATCAAAGTTTATCTTTAGGTTTTAATTATGCTGGTGTAAGTATAAATCTAATCAATCCATATAGCAAAGATAAAGATTTTATTTTATCAATTGAAACAAGTAAGCAAAATTTTACAAAAGATCACACAATTAATCGTTATTCAATAAGCTCAGGTTTTTATTTTCCAAATAGATCTTTATTTAATAATATTGGTAATGAAAGTTTTTTATTAGCTGGATTAACTTTACACAATAGTGATAGACAAATATTAACTAACACAACGGCCTCAGGTAGGATTGACATTAAAGACAATTATGAAACTTATGAATTAATTGCTGGTACAAAGATTAATAATAATTACTTTATACCAAATTTAGGATTAACATTTGGTTTTTCACATACCCCCGCTCACTCAGAAAGTAATTTTTATGAATGGGATGCAAAAAATATTGGAAATTTATCTTTTTACTTTGACGATGATTATAAATTTAATTTTGGCAGCAATAATAGTATAAACTTAGGTTGGATTTTGGATCTTAGAAAAATGGTTACCGCAAAAGATCAAGACTTTGAAGTAAACAATACAGGCGCTACATATAAACAAGATGATGATTTAACTGAGGAAGTAACTTTATCGGCCAATATAGGATATGAAAAAAAAATATCAGACCAACATTTTTTAAAATTTAATTTAGATAGCACAACTAGTACACAAGAATTAACAAGTTTTTCTGGAAATTTCGCATATAAATTTACCTTTTAATCTGTTGTAAATTTTGGATATAAAAGGCGCTTATGAAATTTTTGACGAAAATTGCGATTGTTTTTTTTATTCTTTTACCAATTTCTCATTCATTTGCGAATGTAACTTTTAAACAACAACTGCTATTTTTTGAAGATCAACAAAATATTAATGGTCTTGCTTTTAATGAAGATGGATCAAAATTTTTTACAATAACCTCACATTTGGGTGGAGAGGATTTTGTTACTGAATGGAATCTTTCTACTCCTTATGATATTTCAACAAGAAGTTATGCAGGCGATAGTGAAAGATGTTTTCTTGATGCGCCCGATGACGTCAATCAAGTTGATGCTGGTAACCAGGGTGCTACAGGAGGTGGTGATATAGCATTTAGTAGTGATGGTTTGACAATGTTAACAACAAACAGAGGTACTAGTTCAGGTAAAAATGACTTTGTACTAAGATTTGATTTAACAACTGCTTATGATATTTCAACTTGTCAGTACAATAGTGGGAGATATATTGATACTGATGCTCTTCAAGAAGTAGACACCTTTGAATTAAGAGAAGAAGCGGTAAAACATTATTTAAGTGGTATAGCGATTAAACCCGATGGTACGAAGATATTTTTAAATTTTAATGACTCATCAGGAGATAAAGATAAAGACTCTATAAAAGAGTATACACTTTCAACGCCATTTGATCTGTCAACAATGACAGTTGAGACCACTGCAATTCAATTGAATATAAATGATAACCCAGAAGGTATGTCATTTAGCAATGATGGTAAAAAATTATTTTTAGCAAATAAGAATGCAAATAATATTGAACAATATTCTCTTCCAACTGCATATAGTTTAGTAGGAGCTGTTAAAGATGGAACTGTTACCCCACGTAACTCATCTGGAGGTACTATTGATATATCTGGACTTACATTTAACGGGGTTGGTTTAAAAGTTTATATTGCCAGTCAGGGTAGTGAAATCGTATTTGAATATGACTTACAATGTCCTTTTACTATTATAGGTGGAACTTGTCCTCCAATATCAGAAAACAAGGATAGAATGGGAATGGCAGAGGCACAAATAGAACTGGCGAATAGAACAGTGAAACTATCCACAAATTCTGCATTGAACAGACTTAAGTGGATTAGAAGAAATAAAGATAAAGAAAATTTATCAAATCAAAATATAAAATTAAATTTTTCAAATAATTTACTTTCATCTTTAACAGAATTACCAATTTCATCTTTCAAAAAAATATCGTCATCTGAAAACAATAATAATAATAAAAATTATTTTTACTGGAGCGAGGGAAGTATTTCTCTTGGAAAAGTGGGGGACACAAGTATTTCATCAATGAAAAATGCAAAAACAGAAGCCTTAACTTTTGGTTTTGATAAATTTACAGATGATTATAGCCTTACAGGATTTGCCTTTAGATTTGGAAATGACAATGTTGATGTTGGAAATTCAGGAAGTAAGTTAGACTCTAATACATATAACATTACATATTACAGCACATCACCAGTTCAAGATGATACAAAATTTGTCGATAAAATTTTTGGAATAGGAAAAATTCGATCCAGTTTACTTACTATTATGGATGGAGAAGGTATAATTGCTGATAGAACGGGAAATCAAATTTATGGAACTGTAAAACTCAAGGATGAATTTATAAAAGGTAAATTAACTCTTATTCCTTCCGGTCAGTTCGATTTTGCGCATACAATTTTAAAAGGTTATCAAGAGTCTGGTAATGCAGGTATAATTGTTAACGATCAACATGTTAGAACAAGAAATTTTAGAGCAGCTATTGCAGCAGTTGAAGATTTATCTAAAAAAAACTATTCCTTTAAAAGGCATGGAAAAATAGAGTATATAGCTGAATTAGATCGTTCATCAAACTTTAAATATACTTATGTTGAAGATAAAAGTGTAAAATTTAATGATACATTACACACAGGGGCATTACATAATTTAAATGCTGAAGTTGGTGTAGATATAATTTTTCCAGAGCACTATAGTATTTTTATAATTTACGAAAGAAACCAAGCGTTTGAAACAGGACATACTGATAACCTATATGTGGCCTTAGGATATTTACCTAAAAAAGATACTGAAATTGCATTTACTATAAATGGATCTGAAAACTTAATGTCAGAATTTGAAATTAAAAAAGATATTAATGGCTTTGATTTAATTTTTAATTTAAATGATGATTTAACTCGATTTGGTGATGCGAGAGAAGCTTATATTGAACTAAATAAAGTCTTTTAATTTAAGTAATTAAGAATAAGATAATTTAAAGGAGTATCTATTAATGAGCTATAAATGGGACAATAAAAAACCAACTGCACAAATGTTAGGACGTTGGCAACCATTTCATGATGGTCACTACGCACTGTTTAAAGAAATCATTAAAAAGACTGGCCAGGTTTGTATTCAGATTAGAGATGTTCAGGGAGTAGATGATAATCCTTTTGACTTTGACACTGTTAAAAAAAAAATAGAGGAAAGATTAAATCCTGAATTTGAGGGTAGATTTAAAGTGATGTTAGTTCCTAATATAACTAATATTTGTTATGGAAGAGGTGTTGGTTATAAAATTGAGGAAATAGTTCTACCTGAGGAAATTCAAAAAATTTCAGCAACAAAAATAAGAGCTAAGATGAGGGAAGATGGTGATTTAAAATAAAATATGTATATTTTAGAGTGCCACTGCAAAAAAGTTAAAATTCAAATAAATGCTAAAGATGTTCTAGAAGACTATACTAGATGTGATTGCTCATTTTGTATTAAAAGAGGGACAGTAATGGGTGTAATTTTGATTGAGAATTTAAAAATTCTTAGTGGCGAAAATAATTTATCGCTCTATAAATTTGGTAAAAATCAAGCAAAACATTATTTTTGTTCAAGCTGTGGGATTTATACACACCATAGATCTTTTACTAGTCCTAATAAATATTGTATTAACTTAGGATGTATTGATAAGGTTGATTGTTTTAAATTGAAAACAATTCCAATTTTTGATGGTAAAAACATTTAAATGAAAAAATTTACAACAGTAAAATTAAAAAAAATTCAAAATGGTATCAGTTTGGTATCTATTAATGATCCTAAGACATACAATTCTTTATCATTTTATACTCTTAATTCCTTATTAGCAGTTTTTAAAATGTTAGATAAAGATAATTCAACGAAAGTTATTATTCTTGAAGGTTTAGGAAAAGGTTTTAGTGCTGGTCATAATTTAAAAGAGGTAAGAGGTTTAAAAAAAAGAGATAAATATTTAAAATTATTTAATCTTTGCTCAAAATTAATGCTTCAAATAGTTGAAGGAAGAAAACCAGTTATCGCAAAAGTTCATGGAGCAGCTTTTGCAGCAGGTTGTCAACTAGTAGCAAGTTGTGATTTAGCATTTAGTACAAAAGATGCAATTTTTGCGACACCGGGTGTGAATATTGGATTATTTTGCAGTACGCCAATGGTTGCTGTAAGTCGTAAAGTAAATAGAAAAGTAATGATGAAAATGCTTTTAACTGGCGACCCAATAAAAGCAAATTATGCAAAAGAAATTGGATTAATTAATGATTGTTTTCCTAAAAATAAACTTAATCAAGAAATTTTAAAAATTGCAAAAAAAATTGCCTCAAAGTCAAATTTAACAATTAAAATTGGCAAAAGAGCATTTTATAAACAATTAGAGATGCCGTTGAGTAAAGCATATTCATTCACAAGCAAGATGATGACACTTAATATGATGGCAAGAGATGCTAAAGAAGGAATTTCAGCATTTATTGAAAAAAGAAAACCAAATTGGAAAAATAAATAAAATGGAAAATATTGAGACAGTTTTAAAAAATTCTAAAACAATCGCAATGATCGGTGTTAGTTCTTTAAAAAAAAAGGAAGACCCAAAAAATCTTAAAAGAAAGCCATCAACTATAGTTATGAAATACATGCAAGATTTTGGATACAAAGTAATTCCAGTAAACCCTTTTGCAAAAGATGAGATTATTCATGGAGAAAAAGTTGTCGGAGATTTAAAAGATATAAAAATTGAGGTTGATATTGTCGATGTTTTCCGTCCATCAAACGAGTCTCCCGAAATTGCAAAACAAGCAGCTCAAATAGGTGCAAAAACACTCTGGTTACAATACGGGATACAGCACGAGGAAGCAAAAAAAATCGCGTCAGAAAATAATATGAACTATTTTGAAAATTTATGTATTAAACAGGAGTATCAAAAAATTTTTGAAAAAATGAACCCAGTTTTTCCAGTTCTTAAAAAATAATTGTAATAAAATGTTTAGGAAGATTTTTATTTTTTTATTTGCAATTTTCATTAGCACAAATTCAACTAGCAAAGAGATTGATAAAGCGTATTTTGGTGGAGGTTGTTTTTGGTGTATGGAGGAATCGTTTGAAAAAGTAGATGGAGTAATTGAAGTTATATCTGGGTACTCAGGGGGAACCACAACAAACCCGACTTATAAAGAGGTGACCTATGGGGATACTGGTCACTTTGAAACTGTTGAAATTATTTATGATAAATCATTAACTAATTTTGAAGAGTTATTAAAAATTTTTTGGATAAATGTTGATCCTTTTGACTCGCAAGGACAGTTTTGTGACAAAGGATATAGCTATAGATCAGTTGCTTTCTATAAGAATGATTTACAAAAAAAACAAATAATGGAAAGTCTTAAAAAGATTGAAAAGGATTTTGATAAAAAAGTGGTAACGTATGTTAGAAAATATGATAAATTTTATAAAGGTGAAGACAGTCATCAAAATTATTATCAAGAAAACTTTGTAAATTATTTATTATATAAAAAAGGATGTGGACGAGAAAAAAAGCTAGATAGTATTTGGGGAAAATGAAAAAAATATTTTTAGTTTACAGTCATTATAACGATCAATCTTTTAATGCCGCTATAAGAGATACTTTTATTAAATGTCTTAAAGAAAAAGGTCACGAAGTAGATTGTGTAGATTTGTATAAGGAAAAATTTGATCCTGTGTTTGCTGGAGAAAAACCAGACAAAGTTGTTTTAGATCATAGAAAAAGAATTGAGAAAAGTGATATTATTACAATGATAGCTCCAATCTGGAATTTTAGACTTCCAGCAATAGCAGAAGGTTGGATAGATAAAGTTCTTGCACCACCTTGGGCTTTTACTTTTAAAAAACTAGTTGGCAATTATGGATATCCGGTTGGTAACTTAAAAGGGAAAAAAGCAATTATATTTTGTACTTATGGCTCTCCTCAATTTGCTATTAGAACTTTCTTTTTAAATATGCCAACTAAACGATTGAAAAGAGGTGTTTTTAATCTATGTGGTATTTCCGATATTACTTATAAAAGATTTTTTTCAGTACCATTTGTTTCTGACGAGAAAAGAAAAAAATTTTTACAGGTCGTAACTGATACAGCTAATAAGATTTGATAATTATCTTTGATATTCAACAAATTTTTTTAAGGATTTATTTAAAAATTTTTCAAATATAATTCCACTATTGTTATTTGGTTTTTTAGTGAAAAAAGATTTATTCATTTTAAAGTCATATGAAGGCTCAAAGAAAAACGGAATAGAAAGTCTTTTCGTTTTATTCCATAATACTCGGTGATTAGTGGCTTTAAATTTTCCTTTACTTAAATATTCTAATGCAAGACCAGTGTTTACTATTAATGCATTTTTATTAAATGGTACATCATACCATTTTTTATTTTGTCTATTCTGAACCTGAAGACCACCTTTTTTATCTTGATAGAGAATTGTAAAAATTCCACTATCAACATGCGTTTCACATCCAAGTGCTACACCATCTTGCTTAGATATTTCAACAGGCTTAGATTGATTTGGGTAATAATTAAATCGTAAAGTACTAAGCGTTTTTTGTCTCTTAAAAGCAACTTTTGAATTTCTAATATCAAGATTATAAATTTTAATAATACTTTTGAATAATGTTTCACCTAAATTAAATATTTCATCATAGTAATCTTTCAAAACATTAATTGAGCTTTTACTTAAAGATTTATTTAAATTTAAATACTCAATATATTGATTATTAATTTTTGAGGCATATTTTTTTGAAACTTTCAGATCCCCAATATCCAAACCTTCTTTACCATTAACATTGTTTGGAAAGTATCCCCTATATAAATTTTTATTAGATTTATTCCATTTCTTAGGAGCTAATTTCATTTTATTTAATTTAGATGAAGCGAAAAAATTTTTCCCAACTGCAGTAATATCTTTAATACTTTTCTTACTTATTCCATGTCCAACTATTTGAAAAAAACCAACGTTTATAGATGCTTTTTCAATTTCTTTCAAAATTTTCATCTCTTTTTTATTTTTAAAATTTCCATTCAATAATGCTGAAATATTAATTGTGGGTATATAATTTTTTTTCATCTTCTTACTGGAGTTTCAGTAGCAATATACTGATCTCTAATTTTTTCTCTGAAATAAATATAAACACCAGCGCTTATAATACAAGCTACACCAATAAAAGTTCTTATCGATGGTATTTCATTGAATAACAAGTACCCAGGTATCATTGACATAATTATCAGCGAATATTCAAATAAAGAAACGACTGATGGAGATGCAACTATATATGCTGAAAAAATGCATATAAATGCAACAGAAGCGGCAACACCAAAAAATAAAATAAATTTCCATGTATAATCAAAGTTTGAAAACCAATCTCTGAATATAAATTGTATTGTTGGATCATAAGTAGAATTATTAAATTGTCCTTGTCCCATTATTAAAAATATAACTATTAAAATTGATATAGAGATTAAATAAAAATAAAATAACTGAGTATACACATCGTCTTTTACTGATGTGTATTTTGTAATAACCATAGATGATGCATATAAAAATGCGCTCAAAACTGGAAGTAAATTTTTATACTCAAATTCTGAAAAGTTTGGATTTAGAACCACGTATACACCAATAAATCCAAATACAATTGCTAACCATCTTCTTATACCTATAAATTCCTTTAAAAAAAATTTTGCAAATATTGACACAAAAAAAGGGCTTGAAAAAAATAATGCATTTGTTGTTGCAAGAGGCATAAAAGTTAAAGATATAAAAAATGCAGAAAAAGCTAAAAAGTGAAGGACAACTCTTAAAATTGTTAAAAAAGGATATTGTGTTTTAAGGGATACTTTTTTTTTAGCAATTATCACAAAACAAAATAATAAAAAAGACGCAACAATATACCTACCAAAAAAAATTTCATATAATGCTGTTTTTTCAAAAACGAACTTTATAAGTGCGTCTTGCATAGCAAATAAAGCCATTGAGATTATTACAAGTACTATACCTCTTGGATTATTATTCTGAGAACTCATTATTTAGAATACCACTTTTTCTATTTTAAAAAATAAAATTTTATGAGACTATACATCAATGGCAGAAAAAATATTTGTAAATAAAAAAGGTAGTTGTATTTGTGGAGCAATTAATTTCACAGTTAAACTTGATGAAATACCTAGAGTTTTTAACTGTCATTGCCAAGATTGTAGAAAAAAAATAGGCGGGATGATTTCAATTATTGAATTACGAGAGAATGCTATTGATATAGAAATGAGCAAATTATCGATTTATGAGCATAATGGAGGAAGTGAAAAAAAAATAAAAAAACATTTTTGTAAAAAGTGTGCTGCTCCTGTACTCACTTATGTAGAAAAATGGAATAAATATTATTTATACGCTGGATTGCTCGATGATATAAGTATTTTAAAAAAAGCAATTAATATTTTTTATGAAAATTCTCATTTCCCGTTTATGGATATAGAAGTTAAGAAATTAAAAGTATAAATTTTTACTTACCTTTAGTTAGAGAATCTTTTAATTCCTTGTTTGTAATATAGCCTTTAACATTACCTTTCTTATCTACAACTTCACAATTTGCATTGGTGCAAACAACTTGTGGTAAAAATTCTTCGATAAATTGGTCTTCTTGGACTTTTAAAAGGTTAGATTTATCAATACCATTAACTTTTTCTTTTGGAGTCATGATAACCTTAGCTTTTATAACTTTAGCTCTATTCACATCTTTAACAAATGCAGCAACATATTCATCCGCTGGATTCATTATTATATCAACCGGACTACCAACCTGAACAAGTTTTCCAGCATTAAGTATTCCAATATGATCGCCTAATCTAAGTGACTCGTCTAAATCATGAGTAATAAAGACAATAGTTTTTTTTAATTGTTCTTGTAAATCTAATAATTGTTTCTGCATATCACTTCTAATTAATGGGTCTAATGCAGAAAATGCTTCATCCATTAACATAATATCAGTATCAGTTGCTAAAGCTCTTGCTAGTCCAACTCTTTGCTGCATTCCACCAGATAATTGATTAGGATATTGATTCTCAAATCCACTAAGCCCAACAGCCTCAATTTTATTCATACAAATTTTTTTTCTTTCCTCGTCAGTAATACCTTGTATCTCTAGTCCATACCCAACATTTTGAATTACAGTTTTATGAGGAAATAAACCAAATCTTTGAAAAACCATACTCATTTTATGTCTTCTAAAATCAATTAGTTTTTGTTGGCTTAAAGTCATTACATCAGTGCCTTCAACTAAAATTTCACCCTCGGTTGGATCAATTAATCTATTTAAATGTCTGATTAGAGTAGATTTACCAGAGCCAGATAAACCCATACAAACAAATATTTCACCTTCCTCAATCTTCATGGAAACATTATCCAAACCAACTGTATGACCAGTTTTTTCTAATATTTCCTCTTTCGATGATCCTTCTTTAACCATTGGTAGGATAGACTTTGGATTTCTACCAAATATTTTATATACATTATTTATTTCGATCTTAGACATTTATTAACAATATTTAACAGCTTGAAGAGCGTGATGCAAAATTAATTAATACAACTTTTAATTGAAATATAATTTTTTCAATTTAATTTAGTTTAAAATATAATAATTTTAAAAACATGAGCGAGAAAAATTTTATTATTAAAAACATAAAAAAAAACTCAAATAGTCTTGAAGTTATTTGGGATGATGGAAAAAAAAGTAAATTTAATTACATGTGGTTAAGAGATAATTGCCCCACAGCTCATGATAAAGACTCACGACATAGAATGTTTAATATCTTAAAAGTATCAAACCAAATTAATCCAAAGAAATACTCTATTAATAGTTCAGGTAAATTAGAAATTGAGTGGAGTGAGGGAAATCATACAAGCTATTACGATCAAAAATGGCTTAGAGAAAATTGCTATACTATTAAAAATAATTCTCAATATATTTCACCATATAAACTGTGGGATAATTCCCTTCAACAAAATCTAAAATCAATAGAGATTGAGCATGATGAGATAATGAATTCTGAATCTGGATTAATAAAGTGGCTTGAGCTTCTTCACCATACTGGAATTGCAATTGTTAAAAATGCACCTGTTGAAAAAAAGTCAGGTTTTAAAGTATTAAATAGGATAAGCCACACACGCGAAACTTTTTTCAAAACACCGTTTGAGGTCATTAATATTCCAAAACCAAACAACTCTGCTTACACTGCTCATGCACTAAGAAACCACATGGATTTACCATGGTTTGAAACCCCTCCAGGTTACCAGTTCTTACATTGTCTAATAAATTCAGCAAAGGGTGGAGAATCATCAGCGGTTGATGGCTTTGCAGTTGCAGACTATCTTAGAAAAAATGAGCAAGATATATTTAATACTTTAATTAATGTTCATCTTAAGTTTAGAGATATGGATTATACGCAAGAAGCAGTTAGAAGTTATTATGCTCCTGCCATATCCCTCACTAAAGATATGGATTATCATGACATTAGATTCAGTGTAGCAACAATGGATGCATTAGATTGCCATCCGGATTTGATGGATAAAGTTTATAAAGCACACCATAGATTTGGAAATCTTTTGCATGACGATAATTTTCAAATAAAGTTTAGGTTAGAACCAGGAGATATTTTCTCTTTTAATAATAGACGATTATTACATGGAAGAACCGAATATGATCCAAATTCTGGGCACCGACATTTACAAGGATATTATATGGATAGAGATGAAATTATAGGAAGGTTAAAATATTTAAAAAATAAATCTTCTTCCAACTAATAACTATTTTTACCGATCAAAATTCTTCAATACAATTAGCTCTTTCTTTACCATTTCCAGATTGTTTGTATCTAACATTTTAATTATTAAATTTCATGACCTTTTTCCTCTTTTTCGTCATCAATTAGTTCTTCGGGAAAATCTGATGCTCTAAAATCAATACCTAATTTATCCTCAAATCTTTTAACAATCATTGATGACCAAGCTCTCGAGCCATATTTTTTTTTTGCGTCTTTAATTATATCAAGTATCAAGGGTGAAATTTCTAAATTTGTCTCTAACTTTTTTGCCAATTGATTAAATAAACCAACATCCTTTTCAACTAAATCCATTGTAAAATTTATGTTGTATGATCCATTTAAAATTACTTGGCTTTCTGTTTCATGTACAAAAGAATTTCCTGAAGATACTGCTATACCTTTGAAGGTTTTGGTAAGATCTAATTTTGATTTTTTTGCAACCGCCCATGCCTCTCCTAACGCAGCTAAATGAGTAGAAGCAAGATAATTTGTTATTACTTTTAGTATCGAAGCACTGCCTAATTCCCCTGTGTGAAGTATTTTTCTTCCCATTGATGAAAGAGCGGGTAAAATTTTTTCAAAAGCTTCTCTTTCTCCACCTACAAAAATCGCAATGTTACCTGTTGCTGCTCTATGGCACCCACCACTAACTGGTCCATCAAGAGGTATTCCTCCTTTTTCTGATACTAGTTTTCCCATTCTCTTGACTTCAGCTTCATCTGTAGTGCTCATCTCTAGCCAAATTTTGTCTTTACTTATACCCTTAAGAATACCATTTGGTCCTTCCATCACATCTTTACATATTTCTGGAGAGGGGAGACACGTAATTATTAAATCAACACCATCAGTAAGCTCTCTGGAACTTTCAGCTATTTTTGCCCCCTTTTTTTTGAATTCATCAGTCAAACTTTTATCTAAATCTCTTACAGTTAGGTCAAATTTATTTCTCAATAAACTACCAGCTAATTTGCCACCGACATTTCCCAATCCAATAAAGCCGATTTTCATGTGCGTCCTAATTAGTAAATTAATAATTTTTTAAACATGATATAATTTTCTAATTAAAATGTATTTAAATAAAATTAAAACAACTATAAGCTTTTTTTTAATATTATCGGTCATTTCAATAAACAAATTTGCTTTTGCTGAGATAATAAAGCCAAATAATGGCATTGAACCTCTTCAAGTTGTGAAAATTCAGTTAAGAGGATTAAAGAATAATAGCAAAGAATATAAAGATGATGGTATCGAGCAGACTTGGGCATTTGCACATCCAGATAACCAAAGATACACAGGGCCACTTGAAAAATTTAAAATTATGCTAAAAGGTGAGGCATACTCAATGTTGCTAAATCATAAAGAACATAACATTAAAGAAATTTTTTTATCAGAGGATGTTGCAACATTTGAAGTTATTATTTTAAATGCTGAAAAAGAATATTTTAAATTTAAATGGCAAGTTGAAAAATTTAATGAGGAAGGACCACTAAAGGATTGTTGGTTAACAACAGCTGTATCCTCACCAATATCTATGGGGTCATCAATCTAATGCCAAAATTACCTGATTATATAAGAGTTGCGATTTTAATGGGAATTTTATGTATTCCACCCATTGCAGCAACCCAAATTGGTTGGTTTCTTTGGGGTAAAGAAGTGGGAATTAATTGTGGTATGGTTGTTGGAGTAATTAGTGTGACTATCGCAGCATACCTAATGTATCAGAAGGGTTGGAGAGATTCTGATGATGACTATTAAATTTATGTTTCGTTAAGATGAGAAATTTAGTAGGAATCCAATTATGAAATCAAAAGCTAAAGTAGTTATAGTTGGTGGAGGTGTAGTTGGAGTAAGCGCACTTTATCACTTAGCAAAAAAAGGATGGTCCGATGTTGTTTTAGTTGAGAGAAAAGAACTAACATCCGGATCAACTTGGCATGCTGCCGGACTTTTACCATTGTTTAATATGAGTTATTCGGTGGGACAACTTCATAAATACGCAGTCAATCTTTATAAAACATTAGAAAAAGAAACAGGAAAAAATGTTGGCTTCAGTGTTGTATCAAATATTAGATTAGCAAGCACTAAAGATAGAATGGATGAATATCATCAGTATGCTGGAGTTGCACAAACAATTGGAGTTGATGTAAAATTCTTAACACCTGACCAAGTAAAAGAAATTTGGCCACTGTGTAATACTTCAGATTTAGTTGGTGCAATTCAACACCCAGAAGATGGTTATATTCAACCCGCTGATCTTACTCAAGCTTTAGCAACAGGCGCAAGAAATAGAGGTGCAGAAATTTATAGAAACACAAATGTAATCGGAATTAAACAAACAAAAGATGGATGGGTTGTTGAAACTGACAAAGGTTCTATCGAGTGTGAACATGTGATGTCATGTTCTGGTAATTTTGCAAGACAAACTGGCAAGATGGTTGGATTAGATATTCCTGTTATTCCAGTTGAACATCAATACATCGTGACTGAACCGCATCCAGAAATACAAAAAAGAAAAAAACAAGGACTTCCAGAGATGGGAGTTTTAAGAGACAGTGATAGTAGATGGTACATGAGAGAGGAAGCTGGAGGTTTGATTTTAGGACCTTATGAAGATGGTGCTCCATGTTGTTATGTAGACGGACCATCAAAAGACTCTGAGTATGAATTATTTCAAGAAGATCTTGATAGACTTGCTCCTCACATTGAAGGCGCAATCCACCGTGTACCTGCATTTGGAGAAGTTGGCGTAAAGAAAGTTTATAATGGTGCTATATGCTATACACCAGACGGTAATCCAATAGTTGGTCCAGCTTGGGGATTGAAAAATTTTTGGATTAATGAGGGACATAGTTTTGGAATTACAGCAGCTGGTGGTGCAGGTTGGCAATTAGCAGAATGGATTGTTGATGGAGAACCAACTATTGATATGTTAGGCGTTGAGCCAAGAAGATACGGGGATTATTGTTCAAAATCATATCTTAAAGAAAAAAATGAAGAAGCATATAGAAATGTATTTATAATTCATTATCCAGATGAGGAAAGAGGAGCTGCAAGACCATTAAGAACAGCACCATGTTACGATAGAATGAAAAATTTAGGAGCTGTGTTTGGTCAAAAATTTGGATGGGAGAGACCAAATTTTTTTGCAACTGATGGGATGAAACAAGAGGACGATTGGTCTTTTAGAAGATCAAAATGGTTTGAAGCTATAAAAAAAGAATGCAAGAACGTGAAAGAAAATGTTGGATTGCTAGATATGACAGCTTTTGCAAAATGTAGAATCAAAGGTCCTAAAGCAGAAGAATTTTTAGATAAATTAGTCGCCAACAAACTTCCAAAAAAAGTTGGAAGAATAAATTTGTGTCATGCTTTAAATACAAAAGGTGGTGTGCACTCTGAATTTACAATTATGCGAGAAGCAGAGGACAGTTTTTATTTAGTTTCGGCAGGTGCTTTTCAAAGATTAGATCATGATTGGATATTAAAATGGATGCCAAGTGATGGTTCAGTACAATTTGAAAATTTAACAAATAGCACGGGTGTATTAGTAGTCTCTGGGCCAAAAGCTAGAGAATTGATGCAAAGAGTTTCAAAAGATGATTTTTCTAAAGAAAATTTTAAATGGTTAAGTGCAAAAAATGTAGATATTGGTCAGGCACCTGTAAATGCGATGAGAGTAAACTTTGTCGGAGAACTTGGTTGGGAGCTCCATCATGGCATAGAATATCAAAACCATATTTTTGATAAATTAATGGAGGCAGGTAAAGATTTAAATCTAAAACCATTTGGAATACGAGCGATGAATAGTTTAAGAGTAGAAAAATCTTATAAATTAGTTGGAACAGAATTATCAATTGAATATTCTCCTTACGAGAGTGGACTTGATAGGTTTATTCACCCAAATAAGGGAAACTTTATAGGTCTAGAAGCACTTAATAAATGGAGAGAAAAAGGATTCAACAATAAATTAATTACACTTGAAGTTCATAACACAACAGATGCAGATGTTTTGGGAAACAATCCTATTTATGAAAATGGATCAGTGATAGGTAGAGCAACAGGTGGTGATTTTGGTTTTAGATTAGGAAAATCTATCGCATTAGGTATGGTTAAACCAGAATTAGCTAACGTTGGACAAAAATTAAAAATTGATATACTTGGTAAGATGCATGAGGCAACAATCTTAGAGGAAAGTCCTTATGATCCTGAAAATAATTTATTGAGAGCTTAATGAAAATATTAGTCGCTGTAAAAAGAGTAATTGATTACAATGTACAAGTAAGAGTAAAAGAGGATGGTACTGGTGTTGTCACTGATAACGTAAAAATGTCAACTAATCCGCCTGATGATAATGCTGTAGAAGAAGCTGTCAAAATTAAAGAGTCTGGTAAAGCAACCGAGGTAATTGCTATTACAATCGGCGAAGAGAAAGCTCAAGAAACTGTAAGAAAAGCTTTAGCGGTAGGAGCAGATAGAGGAATTCATGTTAAAGCCGATGGAATTTTGGAGCCTTTAGCGGTATCAAAAATTTTACAGAAAGTTGTTGAGAAAGAAAAACCAGATTTAGTATTCATGGGCAAACAAGCTATTGATGATGACTGTAACCAGACAGGTCAAATGCTAGCAGCTTTATTAAATTGGCCACAAGCTACTTTTGCCTCAAAAATTGAGGTAAAAGACAAATCTCTAGATGTAACTAGAGAAGTGGACGAGGGATTAGAAACTATATCAGTTAATGTACCTGCAATTGTTACTTGCGATTTAAGGTTAAATGAACCTAGATACGCGTCTTTACCAAATATAATGAAGGCTAAAAAGAAGCCTCTTGAGCAATTAAGTGCTACAGATTTAGGCATTGATACTAAACCAAGAATCGAGCAAATTAAGGTTGAAGAACCTCCTAAAAGAAAAGCAGGTATTAAAGTAGGAAGTGTTGCGGAGTTAGTACAAAAACTTAAAAATGAGGCAAAAGTAATTTAATGTCAGTTTTATTAATAGCAGAACACACAAATAAAGAATTAAAACCGTTTACTTTAAATGCGATAACTGCTGCTTCTCAAATAGATCAAGACTTACATGTATTAGTAATAGGTCACAACTCAGACGGCGCTGCAAAAGCTGCTTCAGCGGTTCCATTAGTTAAAAAAGTAATTCAAATTGAAAATCCTATTTATGAAAATTATTTAGCTGAAAATTTTACTCCAGTAATTATAAAACATGCTGAAAACTATTCTCATATAGTCTGTTCAGCTAATACATTTGGTAAAAATTTAATGCCGAGAATTGCTGCTTTAATGGATTGTTCACAAGTAAGCGATATAATTAAAGTAATTTCTCCAGATACTTTTTTAAGACCAATTTATGCAGGAAATGCTTTTGCTACAGTTAAAAGTAATGATAAAAAAAAATGTGTAACTATAAGACCGACATCTTTCGATGCTGCACCATCTGACGGTGGATCAGCAGAAATAGTAAAAGGTGATGGAGCCGATGAATTTACTTTGACTAAGTTTGTTAAAAAAGAGGAAGTTAAATCTGATAGACCAGAGCTTGGAACTGCAAGAATTGTAATTTCTGGCGGTAGAGGTATGCAGAGTGGTGACAATTTTAAATTAATCACTGCTATAGCAGATAAGTTAAACGCTGCAATTGGTGCCTCAAGAGCTGCTGTCGATGCTGGCTATATTACAAATGACCACCAAGTAGGACAAACAGGAAAAGTTGTAGTCCCAGATCTTTATATTGCAGTAGGTATTTCAGGCGCAATTCAACATCTTGCTGGGATGAAAGAGAGCAAAGTAATAGTTGCAATCAACAAAGATGGAGAAGCCCCTATATTTAGTGTAGCAGATTATGGACTTGAGGCGGATTTGTTTGAAGCATTGCCGCAATTTCTAGAAGAATTGAACAAATTAAACACTATACAAAAATAACAAATATTGTAAAAAAATACCATTATGTCTAGAGAAGTAATGGAATATGATGTTGTAATTGTTGGTGGTGGACCGTCAGGTTTATCAACCGCAATTAAACTTAAACAACTAAATCCAAATATAAATGTTTGCATTTTAGAAAAGGCTGCAGAGATTGGTGCCCATATTCTTTCTGGAAATGTCTTTGAAACAAGAGCTTTGGATGAATTAATTCCAAATTGGAAGGATTTGAACTCACCTATAAAAACAAAAGTAAAAAAAGAAAAATTTCTGTTTCTTAGTAAAAGCAAATCACTAAGCTGGCCTACATGGCTTTTACCTAAAGTACAACAAAATCATAAAAATTATATAATTAGTCTTGCAAACTTATGTAGATGGCTTGCAGAACAAGCAGAGGCACTTGGAGTAGAAATTTTTCCTGGATTTCCTGCGAGCGAAATTATTTATAATGACGACGGATCTGTAAAGGGAGTTGCCACACAAGATATGGGAATTGATAAAGATGGAAACAAAAAAGATAGTTTTGAATCTGGAATAGAACTTCATGCTAAAGTAACTGTATTTGCTGAAGGCTGTAGAGGTCATCTAGGTAAAGAATTAATTAAAAAATTTGAATTAGATAAAGATAAAGATCCACAACAATATGGAATTGGTTTTAAAGAAATCTGGGAAGTTGATGATAGTAAACATGAAGAGGGGTTAGTGATGCATACTGCTGGATGGCCATTAGACAATAAAACCTATGGAGGTAGTTTTATCTATCATGCTGAGAATAAACAAATTTTTTTAGGATATGTAATAGGGCTAGATTATCAAAACCCACACTTATCACCATTTGATGAATTCCAAAGATTCAAAACCCACCCTTCAATAAAAAAAATGATTGAGGGAGGAAAAAGAATTTCTTATGGTGCAAGAGCGCTCATAGAGGGTGGTTTACAAAGTTTACCAAAAATGTATATGCCAGGTGCTTTACTTGTTGGTTGCGATGCAGGAACTTTAAACATGCCAAAAATAAAAGGTTCTCACACGGCAATGAAGAGTGGGATAATAGCTGCTGAGACCATTAATGAATTTATTAAAGATAACAAAGACTTATCAAGTTATGAGGAAAAATTCAAAAAAAGCTGGGTTTATGAAGAGTTACATGCGGCTAGAAATGTGAAACCGAGCTTTAGTTGGGGACTGATTTTAGGAATAATATTTACAGGAATTGATCAGATACTCTTTAGAGGCAAGTTACCATTTACTCTAAAACATAAACATGCCGACCACGAATGTTTGAAGCCTGCTAGTGAGATGCCTAAAATTGAATACCCAAAACCTGATAACAAAATCACATTTGATAAAACAAGTTCTGTTTATCTAACAGGAACAAATCATTCAGATAATCAACCAGTGCATTTAAAATTAAAAGATAAAGATTTACCGATAAAATACACCCTCGAAAAATTTGATGAACCAGCACAAAGATACTGTCCAGCTGGCGTTTATGAAGTTCAAATAGAAAGTAATATTCCAAAGTTTGTAATCAATGCACAAAATTGTATACACTGCAAAACATGTGATATAAAAGAACCATCACAAAATATAGTTTGGGTAACCCCTGAGGGTGGTGGTGGACCGAAATATGGAAATATGTAGATTTATATTAATTTTATTTTTAATATGTAGTCCTTTAAAAGCAGAAAACAACATAAAATCAACTAAAATAGATGTTTTAGATTTTTTAGTTTTAAAATACGACATATTTTTTGAAAAAATCAAGCCTCGAGTTTTACAAGATACAAAAAAAGGTTTTATGGTTTATTATCAATTAGTTGATCAAGAGATATTTGTTAATAAAAATGATCAAATTGAAATTATAATTTCTGCTTATATGAATAAAACTCGATATAAAAATGTAAAGAAATACATACCAAAATTAATAGATTGCAATGTGATTAGAAACAGAATGATAACAAATAAGAATGGATATTCTTTGGTTACAAATAAAAAAAATTACTCGGTATCAGAAGAATTGTTATTTAACCAGATAAAAAAAAATGTTTACAATTTAAATTATATGGATGAAAAAAATATTGAACAATCTATTAAGACTACCAATATTAAAATAAATATATATCACCCATTAAGAAAGTTTAACATTAGTTGTTCTGGTAAAATAACTCAATTGGAACTAGGTTAAGATAAATCAATTGCAAATTTTTTGAGTGTTTCGATAGGTATTAATTTCAAGGTATTTTCATGAGTTTTTTTTAAGTATACAGGGCAACCTTTCCCAGCTTCTACTGCCTTAGCAAACCAGCCCGCACACACACACCAGTTGTCACCACTTTTAAGTCCTGGAAAACCAAATTCAGGATGAGGGGTAATTAAATCGTTACCAGCTTGCTTGCACCATTCTAAAAATTCATCATTTACTTTTGCACAGACTGTATGTACTCCGGTATCGTTTTCATCTGTTTTACAACAACCATCTCTATACCAACCAGTTAAAGGATCTAAAGAACAATCTTCTAAAACCTCACCCAAAACATTTTTTTGTTTATCAGACATTAAATAGTCTTTGAAATTTTTTTATCAACTTCAAGATTAAAAGAAAAAGATCTTCTTTCACCCTCAACTGAAAATGGATATGCAGTGTGCATTAAGTAGTTTGGGAAAATTATCATATCTCCAACTTTAGGTACATGGTTGTGAATACTATTTGAAAGAAAAGATTTTTGGCCACTTATAAAATCTATTGTTCCATTTGTTTTAGTATTTTTTTTATTCTTTGTTAAATTTTTTGGAATTTTTAAGTAACCAACACCCGAAATATCTCCGTCATGAAAATGAATAGGGTTATATTCATTTTTAAATTGTCTTACTACCCAAAAATTTTTTATTTTTATTTTATTTGTATTTTGGTTTATTGATTTTTTAATATATGAAGAAATATTTTTTAACAGAAATTTTCTAATTACTTTACTTGTAAATTGATCTGATAATCTTATTTCTTGGTGTACTTGTCCAACAACTTTTTTAGAGTAATCATTTTTTTTTGACAATTTTTTATTTAAAATTATCTTATCAACTTCCAAATTTATTTTGTTAACAATTTTTTTTGGAATTCTAACTTTTGCTAATACTGGTCCAAATGGATTAAATACTTTCATTTTTAAATTTTTGTAGGATTTGGTTGACCTTTATAAACTTTTTCTGGATCAAATTTTTTCTCTTTCTCTTCAAAATTCATTTTAATGTTTCTTGCATTATCTATTTTTCCAAGCGGTATAGATCTATAAAAACAAGATCTATATCCAACATGGCAACTTGACCCATCTCCAATATCAACACTTAACCACACAGAATCTTGATCATCATCAATTCTAATTTCTTTTATTTTTTGAACAAATCCACTTGTTTTACCTTTATGCCAAATTTGTTTTCTCGATCTACTCCAATAGTGCGCCTCTTTTGTTTCTATTGAGAGTTTAAGAGCTTCAACATTCATAAATCCATGCATTAAGATTTCTTTAGTTTTTGCGCAAGTTGTCACAACAGGGATCAAGCCGTCATTATCAAATTTAGGTGATAATAGGCTACCTTCCTCAATTTCAGCGACATTTTCTCTTTTTTTAAACATTACAAAGATTTTTTAACATATTAAGAAATATAATAAACATTTTAAAATTATAGAATTAATATATAAATCTCACTTTATGAAATTAGTAAAAAACGAAAACGAAAAAAAACAAGAAAAAGTTACAGACGAAGAAGCAAGAGAAGCATTTGTAAAAATTCTTAAATGGATAGGTGAGGATCCAACTAGAGAAGGGCTTCTCGAAACTCCTAAAAGAGTAACTAAAGCATTTAAAGAGTATTTTAAAGGTTACCAAGAGGATCCAAAAGAAATATTAAACAAAACATTCGGTGACGTTGAAGGTTATAGTGATATGGTGGTTCAAAAAAATATATCAGTGCAAAGTCACTGTGAGCACCACATGGCACCTATAATTGGAATTGCGCATGTTGCATATATTCCAAATCAAAGAGTAGTAGGGCTCAGTAAAATTGCTAGAGTAGTTGAAGTATTCTCAAAAAGATTACAAACTCAAGAAAGACTAACAGTTCAAATAGCCAATACATTAATGGAAGCATTAGATGCCAAAGGAGTTGCTGTAACAATAGATTCAACTCATCAGTGTATGACTATGAGAGGTATTAAAAAAGAACAGGCTACAACAGTTACTAATTTTTATTTAGGTCAATTTAGAGACGATTTAAGCTATCAAAATAGATATTTGAGATTCATCGCAAAATAATATTAATTAACATAAATGTCAGATAAATTTAAAGCCTTGGTTTTGAACCAAGAGGGTGAAAATTTTACTAAAGAAGTAAAGGAGCTAGATAAAAGTTTTTTAAAACATGGGGATGTTACTGTAAAAGTAGATTACTCCAGTTTAAATTATAAAGATGCATTAATTTTAAAAAATGGTGCAAGATTAGTAAAAGAATTTCCACATATTCCAGGTATAGATTTTTCAGGTACGGTTGTTGAAAGTAAAAATCAAAAATTTAAAGAAGGCGATGAAATAATTCTTACAGGATGGAGAGTAGGTGAGATTTATTTTGGTGGCTACTCTCAATATGCAAAAGTGAATGGAGAATTTCTAGTTAAAAAAACCTAAATCTCTTACATCCAAACAAGCAATGATATTAGGTACTGCAGGGTTTACTGCCTTACAATGTGCTTTTACTACAAAACAAACCAGAGAAGTTTTATTACTTGGAGAGAAAGTTCAAGATGTTTTAGTTACTGGAGCATCTGGTGGAGTGGGTAGTATTGCAACAATGATTTTAAGTAAGTTGGGGTGTAATGTAACTGCTGTTACAGGCAAGGATAGTAACAGTGAATATTTAAAATCAATTGGTGCTAAAAATGTAATAAATACAAGTGAATTAGATAAAGAAGCAAGACCATTAGATAAAGGCATCTACGATGGAGCAGTCGATACAGTTGGAGGAAATGTTTTATCAAATGTTTTATCTCACGTTAAAGATGCCGGAATAGTTGCTGCTTGCGGAAATGCATCAGGCATTAAATTAAATACCACGGTAATGCCTTTTATTATAAGAGGCGTGAAGCTCTGGGGTATAAACTCTGTTACAGCATCAATTAAAAGAAGGGAATTTTTGTGGGGGGAAGTAGAAAAACTAGTTGATTTTGCTTTACTTGAAAAATCTATAAAAGAGGTAAGTCTTGGCGAATTGATTGATGTATACCCAAAAATGTTACAAGGGAAAACATCAGGAAGATATATCGTCAATTTAAACAAATAATGGATTGGGATAAATTAAAAATTTTTCACGCTGTTGCTGAAGCTGGGAGTTTTACAAGTGCCACAGTAAATCTAAATCTTAGTCAATCAGCTATCAGTAGACAAATTCAATCTCTTGAAGAAGATTTAAAAGTAAAATTATTTGAAAGACATGCAAGAGGACTAACCTTGACTGAAAATGGTGAGTATGTTTTTAAAACTGCTCACGAAGTGATTAGTAAACTAAAAGAAGTTGAAACTTCTCTTTCAGATCAAAAAAATCATCCAACAGGTAAAATTACTATTACAACAGTTAGAAGTTTTGGTACTCACTGGCTAACACCTAGAATTCAAGAGTTTATGCAACTTCATCCAGAAATTGAAGTTGAGTTAATTTTTGATGATAAAGAATTAGATTTAAGTACAAGACAAGCAGACATTGGAATTTTTATGAGAAGACCCAAACAGCTTAATTATATTCAAAAGAAGCTAATAGATATTAATTACCATATTTATGGATCTACTAAATATCTTGAAAAACATGGTATGCCAAAAACCATTACAGATTTAAATAAACACAGATTTATTTCATTTGGAAAAGGAACACCCTCACCTGTATATAATCCAGATTGGGCACTTAAAATTGGTATGAAAGACAATAAAAAAAGAAAATCTATTATGAAAGTTAATAGCGTTATGGGCCTATTATTAGCTGTGGAAAGCGGTGTTGGATTAGCTGCGTTACCAGATTATTTAAGTTATCAATCAAATAATATAATTAAAGTTTTACCTAACGTAGAAGGACCAATTACTGAAGCTCATTTTGTATACCCCCAATCAATGAAAAACGTTGCTAGAGTTCAAGCTTTTAGAAATTTTCTTTATAGCAAGATTTCAGAGTGGGAATTTTAAGATTGACATCTGCGTCAATTCGTGCGATTGATAATCATTCTCATTGAGAATAGTTCTCAATATCAATAGTAACAGTGCGGAGAAACGGAGATAAATGAGAAAAATAAGCATAATATCAATCTTATTTACTTTAATTTTTGGTTATTCAGTTGCATCAGAAGTAAATGTTTTTAATGCAAGACATTATAAAGCTGATGCTGAACTTTATAGCAAGTTTACAAATAAAACTGGAATTAAAGTAAATTTAATTAACGGGAAAGCAGGAGCTCTTGAAAAAAGAATGATTGAAGAGGGCGCTGATTCTTCTGCAGACCTTTACATAACAGCTGATGCTGGAAGATGTGGGGTTTTCAAAGCAAAAGGAATGACGCAAGGTGGATTAATTTCACCAGCTATTAAAGCTGCTGTACCTGCAAATTTTAGGACTTCGCATTGGACAGGGATCGCGAAAAGAGCAAGAATAGTTTATTACGCACCTGAACGAGTTAGTGGAGCTGAATTGTCAGGCTTAACTTATGAAAGTTTAGCGGATCCAAAATGGAAAGGTAGATTAGTAATTAGAAAATCTAGCAATATCTACAATAAGTCTTTAGTGGCTTCATTAGTAAAAAATAATGGAAAAAAAGCTACAGCTGAGTGGGCAAAAGGAGTTGTTGCCAATATGGCAAGAACACCAGAAGGTAACGATAGAGCACAAATTATGGCGGTAGCTGCGGGAGAAGCTGATATTGCGGTTGCTAATACTTATTATTTGGCACTTATGCTATCTGGTAAAAAAGGTCCAGAACAACAAGAGGCTGCTAAAAAAGTTAAAGCATTCTTTCCAAACCAAAATGATAGAGGAACTCATATGAATATTAGCTGCGCTGCTTTAGTAAAAGGTGCACCTAATAAATCAAATGCAATTAAACTTGTAGAGTTTTTATTAACTCCAGAGTCCCAAGAGCACTTTGTTAATAATACATTTGAATTTCCTATGATTGATGGTGTTTCAGCAAATCCATTAGTTGTAAACAATATAGGTTTAGATTTTAAACAAGATCTAAAAACTAAGGTTTCTAGTTATGGTGCAAAACAAGCAGATGCTTTAGAGGTAATGACTACAGCTGGTTGGAAATAAGTATGAAAGATAAAAAAGAATTTATTTCTGAGATTAATTATAATAAATCAGCAGAGCCATGTCCTGCATGTGCAACTGAATGTGAAAAAATTAATAACAGGATAAATAAAAGAAATTTATCTGAGATTAAAAATGAGGAGGTTCCGCACATCCTAAAAGTTTTTGATTTCTAAATTTCTTAATTTACTCGTCCACGGTATTTTACCCTTACCGTGGACGTTTTTTTTACGATTATAAGGCGGATTATAATATGAAAAAAATTAATTTTTGGTATTTATCATCTTTCCTAATATCATTCGTTGTAATAATTCCAATTATTACAGTAGGAATTAGTTTTTTTGAAGAGACCAGTAATTATTATAAAATTTTAAAAGATACTTTTTTAGTAGAATATATTTTAAATTCATTAACTTTACTTTTGTTAGTTTTAATATTCACATTTATAATAGGAACTGGAACCGCTTATTTAGTATCATTTTTTAAATTTCCTTTAAGCGACTTTTTTAAGTGGGCACTAATTTTATCTTTTGCAGTTCCTCCATATATTTATGCATACTCTTTAACAGCCTTTTTTGAAAATTATGGAATTGCTTATACTATTTTAACAAATCTATTTGGTGAAGGTGAATACAACAAAATAATTCCAAAAGTTAATGGAATGTTTGGCGCGACTTTATCAATGACATTTTCTCTTTTTGCTTATGTATTCATACTCTCAAGAGCATCATTTCTGTATCAATCTCAAAACTTAATTGATCTAGGAAAAAACCTTGGTTTTTCAAGATTTAAATCGTTTTTTAATATAATATTGCCAGCAGCACGTCCTGCAATAGTTGCTGGATTATCTCTTGTGGCTATGGAAACTTTAGCTGAATTTGGTGCAGTAGATTTTTTTTCCATAAATACGTTAACAACAGGCATTTATAACTCCTGGATTGCTTTTGATGACCTTGCATTTGCCAACAGAATAGCTTCTTTACTGTTACTTTTTATATTTTCTTTGTTCATAATAGAAAACCTATCTAGGAAAAAAGCCAAATATCACTTTAATATTAAGGGGGGTTTCAAACAAAAAGAAAAAACAAAACTCTTTGGTTATAAGTCTTTTTTAGCATTTATTTTTTGTTTTTTTATATTTTTTATGAGTTTTTTATTTCCTCTAAGTCAAATGTTGTATTGGACAATAAAGTTTCCTGAAAATTTATTGGATTTACAAATTATTACTCTATTATTAAATACACTTTACTTGGCTTTATTATCCAGCTTTGTCTTAATAATATTTTCATTAATATCAAACTATGGAAACAGAGTAACAAATAATAAAATACTTAATATACTCTCTACTTTATCAATTTCAGGTTATGCAATACCAGGTGTAATACTTGCAGTTGCTTTTATAACTTTTATTGCGTGGTTTGATAATACTATTGTTAAATCATTAGGGTTTTTATCTATAAAAAAAGTATTTATTGGTTCGATCTTAGGATTAGTTATAGTTTATTTCATAAGGTTTTATTCTTTAGCTTTTAATGGAATTAAATCTGGTTATGAAAAAATAAATATTGCTGTCGATGAAAGTGCTTATTTACTTGGTTACTCAAAAAGAAAAACTTTCACTAATATACATATACCTTTTTTAAGAAACTCATTATTATTTATAATAATATTGATTTCTTTGGAAATAATAAGAGAATTGCCAATCACATTAATTTTAAGACCCTTTAATTTTGAAACTTTTGCTACCACAGCATATATTTCAGCATCAGAGGATTTACTTGAGGCAGCCGCAGTGCCCTCTTTATTTTTAATTTTAATTGCTTCATTCTTTATTATAATTGCATCGAAATATATTTTAAGAGAAAATAATGGATAATTTTTTTGAAGTTAAAAACGTTGATTTTATTATAGATGGAAAAACAAAAGTTAAAAATATGTCGTTTTCAATTGAAAAAGAAGGTGACATTGTTTGTTTGTTAGGACCATCTGGAATTGGAAAAACTACAATACTCAGAGCTATTGCTGGACTACAAAAAATTAAAAATGGACATATTAAATTAAAAGGGAAAGTTTTAGCTTCGGATGAGATAAATATTGAGCCTGAAAATAGAAATATATCTTTAGCCTTTCAAGAGAATAGTTTGTTTCCACATTATACTGTGGAAAAAAATATATTATTAGGCTTAGAAAAAAATGCAGATAATAAAGATAAACAAATAAGTTTTAAGGAAATAGTTGATATATTAGATATTTCTCAAATACTAAATCAATATCCTCATCAAATTAGTGCCGGTGAAGCTCAAAGAGCGTCTCTTGCAAGATCACTTTTATCTAAACCAGACCTGCTTTTATTGGATGAGCCTCTATCAAATGTAGATCAAAGTCATAAAGAAGATATTCAAGAAAAATTAAAAAAAATGCTATCAAAATTAAAAATAACAACAATAATTGTAACACATGACTCTTATGAAGCTTTTTATCTAGGATCGAAATGTGGGATAATCTTAAATAATCAACTTAAACAATATGATGATCCTTATAATGTTTATCATCTACCTAATTCTATTGAGGTTGTTAACTTCTTAAATAGAGGAATTTTAATACCCGCTAAAGTAACGAGCCCCAAAAGCTTAGAAAATGAGGAACTAGGTACTATAACTGGAAATTTTGTTAAACCGTTTCCATTAGGAGCAGATGTGAAACTTTTAATCCAACCAGAGGATTTAGAACATGACGATAAAAGTAATCTTCAGTTAGAAGTTGTTGATAGAAAGTTTAGGGGCACAAATTTTATTTACACTTTGAAAACTTTCAAAAATTTGCTCATACCCGTATTTGTTCACTCTCATCATATTCATCAACATGATGTACAAGAAAAATTTGGAATTAAAAGACCAATACACATAGAGCACTTGGTATGTTTTTAAATATTACTTGTCACTAACGTACACAGAAACACCTCTAGCGTTGATATCTACATCAAATTTTTTATGAAGAGGTGGGAATGCTCTTTGTGAGCAATCTAATCTATCGCAGGTTCTACATGAAACACCAATTGGTATTTCAGTTTTTTTATCGTTAAGACTCAAGTTCTCAGTGTAAACAAATTCTTTAGCATATTTAGCCTCGCAACCTAAGCCTATTGATAAAATACTTTTTGATTGACCAAATCTTCCAACACCTTTTTCTACAGTTCTTGCAATACAAACATATTTTTCACCATTGGTCATTTTACTAACAGCTGCCTGTATAACACCCGGTCTAGTAAATGCAGAATAAACATTCCATCTAGGACACGCCCCACCATATCTGGGAATTTCAATACCAGATAAAGAAAATCTTTTTGAGATATTTCCAGCAACATCGACTCTTAACATATGAAAAGGAATTCCTGGTAGTTTTGGATCTTGTAAACAAGTTACTCTATGAGCTACTTGTTCAAAGGATGTAGCAAAAGTATTTTGGAGTAATTCTAAATCATATTTTAATTTTTTACATTCAGAATGAAAAAGTTTATACGGCATTAATATTGCTGCCCCACAATAGTTTAATAAAGCTATTTGCGTTAAGCTTTTAGATTCTTCAGAGGGAAATTTAAATTCAGATAAATAATCGTTAATTATATCTATAGCGCCTTCTTGAGCAATCTGTGCAGCTGCATGAAGCTTTTTTGTTTCAAGTGAATTATAATCGCTTAATAAAAGCTCCTTTTTGTTTTTGTTATAAATTTTTGAAAATGGTTTTGAATCCTCAGGTATTACATCTTTAACAGTAATTGAATATTCTGTTTTAAGAAATTCACAAAGAGCAATATATCTTGTGCGATTGTTCATTTGTACTTTTTCAAAAACTTTATTTGCAAAATCTTCAAGTTTTGGAAAATAATTTTTCTTTTCTTGTAAAAAATCTGAAATTACTTCTCCTGGAAAA
>CACKBK010000012.1 GCA_902598425.1 uncultured Pelagibacteraceae bacterium
AAATTTAAAAAAATATGTAAATGATATGAAAATTGTTGGTAATGGCGTTGATATTGTTGAAAATTCAAGAATTAAAAAATCAATTAAAAATATTAAGTTTATAAAAAGAATTTATTCATCCGAAGAAGTTAAAAAATCAAAATTAAAAACTGATAAAGTAAGTTATTTTGCTAAAAGATTTGCTGCAAAAGAGGCTTTTGTAAAATCACTTGGAACAGGTTTTCGTAAAGGTATAAACTTTTCTGATATCTCAGTAGTCAACGACAAACTAGGTAAACCTTTTATTAAAATAAATGATAAAATCAAATTAATAATCTTAAAAAAAAATAGATTTAAATCTTTTAAAATATTTTTATCTTTATCTGATCAAGATAAACATTCTATTGCTTTTGTTATTTTAACTGGGTTAAAAAAATGAAAAAAATATTTATTGAAAATGCATTAACAATTTTTTATGCATTAATTATTGCTATTATTATTAGATCATTATTAATTCAACCTTTCTATATACCTTCCTCGTCTATGGAACCTAATTTGTTAGTTGGTGATAGATTGTTTGTAACAAAATATTCTTATGGTTATAGCAAGCACTCCTTTCCCTTTAGTCCACCTATATTTAAAAATAGAATTCTATTCCAAAAACCTGAAAGAGGTGATGTAGTAGTATTTAAAACGCCAGCAGATAATAGAACAGATTATATAAAACGTCTTATTGGCTTACCTGGTGATACTATTCAGTTTATTGACGGAAATATCTATTTAAACAACTTAGAAATATTTAAAAATCTTAAATCAAAAAATCAGTTCGTATTTTGTGGATCAAATAAGATTGAAAGTAATTTCTTTAATGAAAAATTTTCAAATGGAAAAGAATTTAAAACAGCATATTTTAGTAGTTTTACTCTTCAAAATACAGATTTGTTCGTAGTACCAGAAGATCATTATTTTTTTTTAGGAGATAATAGAGATTGTTCAAAAGACAGTAGATTCTTATCTAGTGTTGGATATGTACACAAAAATAACCTAGTTGGAAAAGCACGTTTCATTTTTTTTTCCTCCGATGCACGAAATGGGAGTATATTTGAATTTTGGAAATGGGGTGAACTAATCAGATTTGATAGGTTCTTTAAAGCAATTAATTAAAAAATTTATATGAGTTTAAATGATCTCGAAAAAATATTGCAGATAAAATTCAAAAATAAAAAAATTTTAGAAAAATCACTTATTCATAAAAGTCTTGATCGAATAAATAATAATGAAAAACTAGAATTTTTAGGAGATAGAGTATTAGGTTTTGTGATTTCGAAAAAACTATATGAAATATACCCAGAGGAAACTGAAGGAGCTCTTGATAAAAAATTTGCATCACTTGTAAATAAAAATATGTGTTTAAGTATTGCGAATAAACTAAATCTGTCTAAATTTATAAAAACAAATACAAATAAAACCAATAATTATAAGCCAGAAAATAAAATTATTTCCGATACATGTGAAGCAATAATTGGAGCTATATTTTTAGACCAAGGAATTAAAGTTGTAGAAAATTTTATATTAAAAATCTGGAATGAGTATATTGAAAACACTCAAGAGACCAAAATAGACTCTAAAACAATGCTTCAAGAATTTTCACTTAAAAAATATAAAGTATTGCCTAAGTATACCTTGTTAAAAACAAAAGGACCAAAACATAAACCTGTATTTCATGTTCAAGTTAAAATAAAATCTTCAAAAAGCATTGATGGAATTGGTTCTTCAAAAAAGTTAGCTGAACAAGATGCAGCTACTTCTCTTTTAAGAAAAATGAACTTATTATGATTTGGGACGATAAAGGATTTCTATTATCCAAATTTAAATATAGTGAAAATTCAGTGATTGCAGATTTTTTTACAACAAAGCATGGGAAATCTTCAGGTATTATATTTGGAGCTTCTTCGAAAAGGATAAAAGGCTATCTTCAAATTGGAAATAAATTTCAATTAAATTATCAAAGTAAAAATGAAAATAAAATTGGTTCCTTTAAAGTAGAGATTATTAAAGCTGAAACACCTCTTTTCTTTAATGACAGAAGTAAGCTACATTGTATTAGTTCGTCAATGAGTATGGTTAAACTTCTTACAGCTGAAAATCAAAAAAACCTTGAAATTTTTAATTTGATTGAAAAATTCTTTATTTTGATCAAAAAAAATAATTGGTTAATGGAATATATTATATGGGAACTCGAATTATTAAAACTTTCAGGCTATGATTTAAATTTAAGTAAAATTGTAAAGAAAACAATTGAAAATAATAAATCGAAATATTTCGTTGAGTCTCAAACTGAAAAAAAAATTGTTCCAAATTTTCTTGTAGAAAACAACAATGAAGTAGCAGACAAAAATGATCTTATTAGAGGAATACAAATTGTGACTAGTTATTTAGATAAAAATATCTTACAGCCGAATAATCTAAATCATCCACTTCAAAGAGTTGACTTTATTAACACACTTAAATAATTTATAGGTTTTTAGCTATACTAGTTGAAAAATATGAAATTATCGCATTGGCACCAGCTCTTTTAAAGCTTGTCAGTGTTTCATATATTATTTTATCGTCAACTAGACCTTTTTTTATTGAATTCATTATCAAGCTATATTCACCAGAAACTTGATAGGCTAGCACTGGTATCTTAAAATTTCTTTTTACGTCTCTTATGATATCTAAATAAGGGAGTCCAGGCTTAACCATGACCATATCTGCTCCTTCTTTAATATCTAACGCAACTTCTCTTAGTGCTTCATCTCTGTTGCTAAAATCCATCTGATAAGTTTTTTTGTCTCCTTTTAAAAGATTTTTTGATCCAACAGCATCTCTAAAAGGGCCATAGAAACTTGATGCATATTTAACAGCATAAGACAAAATTCTCACATTTGAAAAATTATTTTTATCTAAAGCTTTTCTAATTTTTCCAATTCTTCCGTCCATCATATCTGAAGGCGCAATTACATCACAGCCAGCCTTTGCTTGAATGATAGATTGTTTAATCAAAATATCTATTGTTTTATCATTAATAATTTTATTTGATTTTAAAATTCCATCATGTCCATGTGATGTATATGGATCTAATGCAACATCACACATTATCCCAATTTTGTTTCCAAATTTTTTTTTGATTAATTTTGTGGCTTTACAAACTAAATTATTCTCATTCAGGGCTTCTGATGCATGGTTATCTTTAAGTCTATTCTGAGTGTAAGGAAATAAAGCTATCATCGGAATTCTTAAATCAATTATTTTTTTCACAAAACTATTAAGTTTATCGATCGAATACCTATACACACCAGGCATAGATGTAATTGGTATTTTTTTATTTTTTCCTTCTATTATAAATATAGGTTGCACAAGATCATTAACAGATAATGTATTTTCTTTAGTTAATCTTCTAATCCAATCATGTTCACGATTTCGTCTAAGTCTTAAATTTGGATATTTTCCGGTTGTAATCATTTAAAAATTATTTTATATGCGACAATAGTTATATATTATATAATAATTATTAAGCTATTAATAAAATACATTTATGTCACTTACTTTCAACGACTTTCAAAAGCAAGAAATCAACTTTGACATTGAAAAACTTAAAGAGGCTTGTGATCAAGTTTTAAAAATCAAAGGTTTTGACACTAGCTTAGGTATACCACATTTTGCGGGGATTTCTTTAAACCAAATTCCAGGTGATCCAGAATCAATTAAAGGGTCAAAAGTTCGAGGTGTATATTGGACAAAACCTGATAGCTCAGGAAATGAAGTTTCAAGAGATGAAATGATAGATGAAAGTAAATATACAGAATTTGTTGAAGATTTTAAAGGGACGTATTTCGAAACTGTCTATAACGAACTTTCAAAAAAATATAAACTTGGCAGAGTTAGACTTCTTTTAAAAGAACCTAGATCAACATTAAGTTGGCATAGAGATCCAGAGCCAAGATTACATATTCCAATTTACACAAATCCTGGTGCCATTATGGTTGTTGATCAAGTTGCAAAACATTTGCCAGCTGATGGCTCAGTTTGGATCACAAATAATACAAAGTATCACAATGCTTTTAATGGTGGTGAAGAGAATAGAGTTCATCTCGTTGCATGTGTACTAGATTATAAGTTTAATTAATTTGAGTAAAATTTTTATTTCTTCTGATCATGCAGGTTTTAATCTCAAAGAATTTATTAAAAAAAAATTTATTAAAAAAAAGAGAAAAATTTTTGATTTAGGTCCTGATAATAGTAATTCTGTTGATTATCCAATTTACGCACATAAACTATCAAAAGCTGTATCAAAAAATTCAAAAAATTTTGGTATTTTAATATGTGGCTCAGGTACAGGAATGAATATAGCGGCAAATAAACATAAAAAAATACGTGCAGCCACATGTTACAGTATAAAATCTACTAAATTATCAAGAATGCATAATAATGCCAATATTATTACCTTAGGTTCAAGGTTGATATCCAGAAAAAATGCTTTATTGTTTATTGATACTTTTTTAAAAACAAAATTTGATGGTGGGAGACATCAAAGAAGAGTAAATAAAATTTGAGGATATTATGTCTAGTGAAAATAAATATGTAAATGATCAATACAAGGGATTTTTTGAGGATAGCTTATCTAAAACAGATCCAGATCTTTTTAAGGCAATTAGTGATGAACTAAGAAGACAACAACAACATATAGAGTTAATAGCATCAGAAAATATTGTTTCTCAAGCTGTGCTAGAGGCTCAAGGTTCAGTTTTAACAAATAAATACGCTGAGGGATACCCTGGTAAAAGATATTATAATGGTTGTGAGCATGTTGATGTTGCGGAAAATTTAGCAATCGAGAGATTAAAAAAATTATTTAATTGTAAATTTGCAAATGCTCAACCACACTCGGGTGCTCAAGCAAATGGTGCAGTTTTTTTAGCTTTGCTTAAACCTGGTGATACTTTTTTAGGAATGAGCTTAAACTCAGGGGGACATATAACTCATGGATTAAAAATTTCTATGTCAGGTAAATGGTTTAATGCAATTGGTTATGATGTCGATAAAAAATCAGAATTAATTGATTATGACAACGTTGAAAAATTAGCATTAGAACATAAACCAAAATTAATTATTGCTGGCGGTAGTGCCTACTCAAGAGTAATTGACTTTAAAAGATTTAGAGAGATAGCAGATAAAGTTGGAGCTTACCTTATGGTAGATATGGCTCACTTCTCAGGTCTTGTAGCTGGCAAAGGTTATCCTAATCCATGTGATTATGCTCATGTAGTAACATCTACAACACATAAAGTTTTTAGAAGTGCAAGAGGTGGTATAATTTTAACTAATCACGAAGATCTTTCAAAAAAATTTAACACAGCCGTTTTTCCTGGATATCAAGGAGGACCTTTAATGCATGTTATAGCTGCGAAGGCTGCTGGTTTTCTTGAGGCATTACGACCAGATTTTCAAGATTACATAAAATCTGTTTTATCCAATGCAAAAATTTTAGCTGAGACATTAAAAAATAACGGTTTTAAAATTTACTCTGGAGGCACAGATACTCACTTGATGTTAGTCGATCTAAGACCTTTTAATGTAAAAGGAAATTTAGCAGCAGAAAGCTTATGCAGAGCTAATATTACTTGTAATAAAAATGGAATTCCATTTGATACTGAAAGCCCAATGGTTACATCGGGAATAAGACTGGGCTCTCAAGCTGCAACAACTAGAGGATTTGGTTTAAAAGAATTTGAAATGGTGGGACAACTTATTACAAAAGTTATTAAAGGCCTTTCGTCAAATCCAGAAGATAATAGCAAAGTGGAAAATGAAGTAAGACAGGAAGTAATTGAACTATGTTCAAAATTTCCAATTTATAAACACTTAGGTTAAATAAATTTAAATGATATGTCCTTGTGAAAAAAAAGGGGAAACTTCGGTTGTTGACTCTAGGCCAACTGAAGACGGTACAGCTATAAGAAGAAGAAGGCTTTGTACATGTGGAGAAAGATTTACTACTTTTGAAAGAATACAAATTCGAGAATTAGTGGTTGTAAAAAAGAATGGTAGAAAATCCTCTTTTGACAGAGATAAGTTAGCTAAGTCAATTTACATCGCTCTTAAAAAAAGACCTATCGATACTGACACAGTTGAAAAATTTATTACCAAGATCTCTAGATCATTAGAAGAATTGGGGCAAAATGAAATTGCATCAAATACTATTGGAACCATGGTTATGGACGGATTAAAGGACCTAGATCCAGTTGCCTATGTACGTTTTGCATCTGTGTACAGAAATTTCAGAGAAGAGAAAGATTTTATTCAATTTGTTGACAAAATAGATGTCTTCAAAAAAAGATAAAACTAAACCAATTAATAATTATTATATGGGTTTGGCTTTAGCGCTTGCTAGAGAAAACGCTGGTTTAACAAAAGAAAATCCATCTGTTGGTTGTGTATTAGTTAAAAATAATCAAATTATCTCAACTGGAATAACCTCAATAAATGGACGTCCACATGCAGAATATAATGCAGTAAAAAATAGCGTTGATAATGTAAGCGGTTCTACTGCCTATGTCACTATGGAGCCATGCACCCATAAGGGTAAAACTGATCCTTGTTCAAGTTTATTAATTAAATCAAAGATTAAAAAAGTTTACTTTTCAGTCCCCGATATTGATGAAAGAACTTCTAATAAAGCTCTTAAAGTTTTTAAAAGAAAAGGTATTTTTGTCAAAAAGGGAATTCTTAAAAGAGAAGCCAAAAATTTTTACTCGAATTATTTTTTTAATCGCAAGCATAAATTGCCTTATATAACAGGTAAAATTGCTTGTTCAAAAGACAATTATATTAAATCAAATAAATCTCAGTATATATCAAATCAGGAGTCGTTAAATGTTACTCATTTATTAAGATACAGAAATGATGGTATTTTAGTTTCGTATAAAACAATTAACGCAGACAATCCAAAGCTAAATTGTAGATTACCCGGTTTAGAAAATTTTTCTCCAAAAATATTTATTATAGATAGAAATTTGAGGACAAAAAATTCCTCATATGTGCTTAATTGCATAAATCGAAGAAACACTTTTATATTTCATAACTCTAATAAATTAAAAAAAATTAAATATCTTAAAAAAAAGGGGATTAAACTTATAAAAATAAAAGATGAAAATATTGACAAATTTGACCCATATAAAATAGCAAAAGAGATATATAAAAATAAGGTCTATAATCTATTAGTTGAGGGAGGTTTTGATATTACAAAATCTTTTTTAAAGAAAAATTTTTTTAATCAATTTTACTTATTCAAAAGTAATAATAGCTTAAAGTCAAACGGATCAATTAAAATTTCAGATATATTTTCTGTATTAAATAAAAACTTTAAAAATAAAAAAATGTTAGACACTTACTCTAATAAAGATAAAATCATAAGGTATTTTAATTATGTTTAATGGAATTATATTTAATAAGGGAAGGGTTGAAAAAATTATAAAATATAAAAAAGGACTTAATCTTTTTGTTAAATCTTCTTTAAAATTAAAAAAAAAAGATTTAGGGACCTCGATATCATGTGATGGAGTTTGTTTAACCTTATCTTCTGTTAAAAAAAATATTAAAGGGTTCTATTTATCAAATGAAACTCTTAAAAGATCAAAATTTCAAAATATCAAAAAAAGCGACATTATAAATCTCGAACTACCTATGAAATATGGTCAAAATATATCAGGTCACATTTGTCAAGGTCATGTTGATACCGTTGGAATAGTTAATAAAATTACTAAATCAGATAAATCGATTATTTTTGACATTTCGATTGATAATAAATTCAAAAAGGATTTAATAGAGAAAGCATCTATATTAATTAATGGTGTTTCATTAACAATTTCGAAGATAACAAAAAAAGGTTTTAAACTATGGATAATTCCACACACTTTAAAACTTACTAATTTAAACAATTTAAAAAAAAAGGATAAAGTAAATATTGAAATAGATATTTTGTCAAAATATGTGAAGAGATATGTCAAAAAAAAATAGTTACTCAACCATTGAAACAATTATTCGTACTGCAAAAAAAGGCGGGATGTATATCTTAGTTGATGATGAAAATCGAGAAAATGAAGGTGACCTTGTTTTTTGTGCTTCCGACGTAGATCAAAAAAAAATAAATTTTATGGCTAAAAATGGCAGGGGTTTAATTTGCCTAACTTTAAATAATACACAGGCAAAAAAATTAAATTTAAATTATATGGCCCCAGTGAATCAATCAAGAAACCAAACAGCTTTCACAGTGTCAATTGAGGCCAGGAAAGGTATTTCAACAGGTATTTCTGCTAGAGATAGGGCAAAAACTATTAAAGTTGCAACGAGAAGAAATGTAAAAAAAAAAGATATTGTTTCACCGGGACATGTTTTTCCAATAATTGGTAGAGAGGGAGGGGTATTGGTTAGAGCAGGACATACAGAGGCATCAATCGATATCTCTAAACTTGCTAAGAAAAATCCCGCAGCAGTTATTTGTGAAATAATGAATGAAGATGGCACAATGGCTAGGGGACAAGATCTAATCAAATTTGCTGATAAGTTTAATCTTAAAATTGGGAAAATTGAGGATCTTATATCTTACAGGCTAAAAAAAGAGAAACTTATTAAATTAAAAAAAACTTCAAAAATCAAAATAAAAAAACAAATTTATAAAATTAAAATCTATGAAAATATAATTGATGGTTCAGAACATTTTGCTTTAATTAAGGGAAAACTTAAAAAAAAAATATCAACTAGACTAAGAGTAATTTCTTCAAATGTTGTTGAAAATTATTTAATTAGTCAAAAAATTCCAAATTCATTTAATAAGACAATTAACTACTTTAAAAAATTTAATAATTGTGTACTTATTTTTATAAGAGATCCAAATTTAAAATCAGTATCACAAACCTTAAAAAAACATAAAAATAATGAAAGCAATAAAATGGGACAAGATAAATTAATAAAAACCTACGGTATTGGGGCGCAAATAATTAAATCGCTTGGTATTAAGAATATGATATTGGTTACAAGATCAAGAAAAAAAGTTGTTGGTCTTGATGGATATGGAATTAAAATTGTCAAACAAGAAATTTTAAAATGAAAAAAAAAATATTAGTTATAGTTGCAAATTATTATACAAATATTGCAGATGAGTTACTAAAAAGTACTCTAAATGAAATAAAAAATTCTCATTTAACAAAAATTATTAATGTACCAGGAGTTTTTGAAATTCCTGTAACTATTTCAAAATTTATAAAAAAATTTGATGCTGCAATAGCTTTAGGTTGTGTCATCAAAGGAGAAACACCTCACTTTGATTTTATTTCTTCTGCAACCACAGATGCAATAATGAAAATAAGTATTGATACTAAGAAGCCAATTGGAAATGGTGTAATAACATGTCTAAATAAAAAACAAGCAGAAGCACGTGGTAAAAAAGGTAAAGAAGCCGCAAAAGCTGTTTTATCAGTATTGTCTCAAAAATAATGAAACTTCATTATTCTCCAAAAAAAAATCCCAGAGTAATAGTAATTCAAAAAATTTACTCAAAAACTTTTAATAAAGAAGAGAAAATAACTTTTGAAAAACATAGATTTAAAAAATTTATAAAAGATGTTGTTTTAGGTACTTTAGAAAGAGACGAAGTATTATACGAAGAAATAAATAAATCATTAAATGATATAAAATTTCAAAATATGGATAAAATTTTACAAACAATTATTAAGAGTGCTGCTTATGAATTATTGTATAAAACTAAAATCCCTAGAAAAATAATTATCAAGGAATATCTAAATGCATCAAACTTTTTTATTGATAGCTCTAAAACAAAATATTTAAATGCTTTGCTTGATAAAATCTCAAAAGAAGTCAGAAAAAATAATGAATGAGTTCGAAATTATTAATAATTATTTTAGAAAACTAGCGACCAGTAAAGCATCCTTAAATCTTAATGATGATATTTTTTTTGATAAAAAAAATAAATTAGCAGTTTCAACAGACACTTATTTTGAAAAAACACATTTTTTAAATTTTAAAAAGCCTGGTCAGGTTATAAAAAAAATAATAAGATCCTCTATATCTGACCTAATTTGTAAAGGTGTTTATCCAAAATATATCTTCATTTGTGCATCAGGAAATAAACATAATTTCACAAAAAATAATTTGGTAAAAATATCAAATTCTATTAAATCAGAGCAAAATAAATTTAAAATTTCTATTGGAGGAGGCGATACAGTAAAGTCAAATAAATTATCATTTTCAATTACTTCGATTGGGTACGCCTCTTCAATTATTCATCGTAATAAAGCAAAAAAAAATGATGACATATATGTAACTGGAAATTTAGGCGACAGTTTTACTGGATTATCTATTTTAAAAAATATAATTAGGACCAATAGTCGTTTAGAAAAATATTTTATCGATAAGTACTTTTCTCCTGAATTACACATAAAATTTATTAAAAAATTAAAACAAGTTGCTAGCTCTTCAATAGATATTTCAGATGGTTTATTTGCTGATTTAAAAAAACTTATTAATAAACAAAAGTTATCATATAAAATTTATCTTAACAAAATACCTATCTCCAAGCAGTTATTAAAATTAATTTTAAATAAAAAATTTAAAAAAATTAAATTTATATCGAATGGTGATGATTATCAGATTTTATTTACAACATCCAAGATCAATCAAAAAAAAATTAGGGATTTTTCACTCAAAAATAAGATTCGAATAACTAAAATTGGAACAATGACAGATAATAAGCATAAATCTATTATTCTAGATGGCGCTGGTAGACGAATATCGCTTAAAAACAAAGGATATTTTCATACTTTTTGATCAAGTTAAACGTTGCCTTTTATAATCTTTTTTGTATTGTCCGATTTTTAATAATTAATAAATAATTAAATCTAGGAATTAAAATGAACTCATCAGTAGAAACAATATTAATTTACACAATATTAGCAGGATTATTATCAATAGTTTATGGTTTTTTTACAGGTAAACAAATTTTAAATGCAAGTTCAGGTAATGATAAAATGCGGGACATAGCTTCAGCTATTCAGATTGGTGCAAAAGCTTATTTAAACAGACAATATAAAACTATAGCCATAGTTGGCGTTGTTGTCTTAATAATAATAAGTTATGCTTTTAGTATTCTCGTAGGACTTGGTTATTTAATTGGTGCTGCTCTTTCAGGAATTGCTGGCTATGTTGGTATGTTAGTATCAGTAGAGGCCAATGTAAGAACAGCAGAGGCATCAAGAAAAGGTTTATCTAATGGGTTATCTGTAGCTTTCAAATCTGGTGCAGTAACAGGAATGCTTGTTGCTGGTTTAGCTTTGCTTGCTATTGCTGTTTATTATTATTTATTATTAAAATTTAACATTAACGAGAGAGAAATTGTAAATGCACTTGTTGCACTCGGATTTGGTGCTTCATTAATATCAATTTTTGCTAGATTAGGTGGTGGAATATTCACAAAAGGTGCAGATGTAGGTGCAGATCTAGTAGGAAAAGTTGAAGCTGGAATTCCAGAGGATGACCCAAGAAATCCAGCCGTTATTGCAGATAATGTTGGCGATAATGTAGGAGACTGCGCAGGTATGGCAGCTGATTTGTTTGAAACATACGCTGTAACTATAGTTGCAACCATGGTTCTTTCTTCAATCTTTTTTGTTAATGATTTGAGTATGATGATTTATCCTTTAACTATTGGCGGTGTTTGTATTCTTACCTCAATATTAGGCACTTTCTTTGTTCGATTGGGTAACAGTAAAAATATTATGGCAGCCTTATATAAAGGCTTTGTCGCTACAGCAATTTCTTCTTTAATTTTGTTATATCCCCTAACAGACTATGTAATTGGTTTTACTACAGAGTATAGTGTAAATGGAATTTTATTTAATGGTAAAAGTCTTTATTATTGTGGTGTAATTGGTTTGGTCATTACGGGTCTGATAATTTGGGTCACAGAATATTATACAGGAACTAACTACAGACCTGTGAAGAGTGTAGCTAGATCATCAACAACTGGTCATGGAACAAATGTAATTCAGGGTCTTGCAGTTTCATTAGAAGCGACTGCGATACCAGCACTTATTATTGTATCAGGTATTTTACTTACTAATTATATTGCTGGCTTATATGGTATTGCAATAGCCGTTACTACAATGCTTGCATTAGCAGGAATGGTTGTTGCCTTGGATGCATATGGACCAGTTACAGACAATGCTGGTGGTATCGCCGAAATGTCTAAATTACCAAATAATGTTCGTAAAACTACAGATGCATTAGATGCAGTAGGTAACACTACTAAAGCAGTTACTAAGGGATATGCTATTGGTTCCGCAGGTTTAGGCGCTTTAGTTCTTTTCGCAGCTTATACAGAAGATATTAAGCATTTTTCAAAAGAAGCTGGTTCTAAATTAGAGGGAATTGTTGTGACGTTTGATTTATCTAATCCATATGTAGTCGTCGGTTTATTAATAGGTGGTATGTTACCATATTTATTCGGTTCTATGGGAATGCAAGCTGTTGGAAGAGCAGGCGGTGCAGTTGTTATAGAAGTTAGAAGACAATTTAAAAAATTTCCAGGCATAATGAAAAGAAAACAAAAACCTGACTATGCTAGGCTTGTTGATCTGTTAACTGTTGCAGCTATTAAAGAAATGATAATACCTTCTTTGTTACCAGTATTATCTCCAATAGTTTTATACTTTATTATTTTTGTTATTGGTGGACAAGTTGCAGCATTGGCATCAGTAGGCGCAATGTTACTTGGTGTAATTATCACAGGATTATTTGTTGCTGTATCAATGACAGCTGGAGGCGGTGCATGGGATAATGCTAAAAAATACATTGAAGACGGAAATTATGGTGGTAAAGGCTCAGAAGCTCATAAAGCTGCAGTTACAGGTGACACCGTGGGTGATCCTTACAAAGATACTGCTGGTCCTGCTGTAAACCCAATGATAAAAATAACTAACATAGTAGCATTACTCTTACTTGCTGTAATTGCTGGATAATTATTTTTTTTTCATTGGTTCATTAATCTTTTGTCTCATACTTGATAAAAAGTCATAGACAAATGATCTTTTCTTATAAGCAGAATCTGTAGATGTTGAGACAAACTCGATATCATTCATTGTATTTTTATCATAAAATTTTAAGTTTGCCAATAATCCTAAATCGTCAATCTCAAGAACTAACACATTATTCGTTATTAATTTTTCTTTACCTAATTTAAATATTGACCCTGTAGATATTTTTCTCTCAATATAAATCCATACATCATTATCAAATGAGCTTTTTGTCGATGGCTCCCCTAATAATTTGATAATATCATTTTTATTGGTGATGTTTATTTCAAGCTTTTGTTGTTTTTTATCTAAAAAATGAACTCCGTGATGTTTTACCACTTTATTAGTTGTACAACTTAAAATAAAAATTAATATAAATAATAATATTTTATTCATGAGTAATAATTACATTAATATTTATAACAATTTAGTATATTTCTCTAGAAATAAAAAAATATTCGAAATTTTTACTAAAAACGATACTTTTTCTGATCGTTTAACTATCTTATTATTTCACTTAGGTTTCTTCATCAAAAATTATAAAAGTGAAATCGACAAAAATGAAATGCAGAACATATATGACTATATTTTTCGCCAACTAGAACTTAGTATTCGTGAAATTGGATATGGTGATGCATCAATAAATAAAAAAATGAAAAATTACTTAAATGTTTTTCATTCCATTTTAGACAAAGTTGAAAGGTGGGAAGCTTTTTCAGAAAAAGATAAAGAGGAAATATTTAAAAGCTATGTTAATTTTGACGGAAATTTAACGTATTTAATTGATTATTTTGAAAAATATAGAAAATTCTTATCAAAAAAACCTTTTCATTTCTTTACAAAAGGTGTAATTAAAAATAACTTTTAATTATGGCTGTACCTAAACGTAAAACTACAAAATCAAGAGCTGGAAAAAGGAGATCTCATATTCGTGTTTCTCCAAAAAACATCATTGAAGACAAAAAAAGTGGTGAATACAGATTATCTCACCATTTAGATTTAAAAACTGGCATGTATAAAGGTAGACAAATTCTAGATCCTAAAGAATAATATATTTATAATACATTCAATGTCTAAAAACATAACAATTGCGGTTGATGCAATGGGTGGAGATGGTTCTCCAAAAAAAATTATTGATGGAATAGCCCACCATAATAAAAATTCTAAGAGTATCTTTTACAAAATTTTTGGTGATAAAGAAAAAATTTTAAGTAATTTACCTTCAGGTTTAAGTAAAGATGTATTTGAAATTTTTAATACGAAAAATAATGTTAAAGGAACCGATACTCCACTAGAGGCTGCCAAAAGGGGGAAAGATACCAGTATGTGGCTTGCCATAGAAAGTGTAAAAAATAAAGAAGCAGATGCAATTATATCAGCTGGAAATACTGGCGCGTTGTTAGTCATTGCTAAATTAAATCTTAAAATGATTGAAAATATAGATAAACCTGCGCTTTCAGCATTATGGCCAAATGAAAAAGGGATGAGTGTGGTCTTAGATCTTGGAGCCAATATTGAATGTAGTGATAAAAATCTAATTGATTTTGCAGTGATGGGATCTTCAGTTTTTAAATCTTTATACCCAAATGAAATTGCAAAAGTAGCTTTACTTAATATTGGATCAGAGGAAATGAAGGGAAATGAGGTAATAAAAGATACATATCAAAAATTAAACAGGATAAAAAGTTCAGATTTTGAATTTAAAGGTTACATAGAAGGTAATAATTTAATGAAAGGTGATGTAAATGTAATCGTTTCAGATGGTTTTACCGGGAATATTGCTCTTAAAACTGCAGAGGGCACTGCTAATTTTATAACAAAAGAACTAAAAAAAACTTTTACTAACAATATTATTGGTAAACTTTCAGGATTAATTAATTATTTTAATTTCAAAAAATTTAAAAAAAGACTAGATCCAAGACTTTATAATGGAGCTATTTTTATAGGCTTAGACTCACCAGTTATAAAAAGTCATGGTGCTACTGATTATATAGGTTTTTCTAATTCTCTATCTGTTTGTGAAAAAATCGTAAGAGGTGACTTAATCTCTAAAATTAAAAGTAATATTGCTTGATGAGAATTAATTTAACCAAAAAAGATATTATCAATGCCATTTATATGCAGATTGGTTTTTCAAAAAAAATAGCTGATAATCTATTTGATGATATAATTGAAAGTATAATTGAAAACCTAATTGAGCATAAAAAAATAAAAATTTCTAATTTTGGAACATTTATTATTAGAGAAAAAAAAAGTAGACCTGGGATAAACTTTCAAACCAAAGAAAAAAAATTGATAAAGGAACGTAAGGTAATTTTATTTAAACCCTCAAAAGAATTTAAAAATTTTATAAATGAAAACGATCAATAAACTTGAAAAAGCATATAAAACTATTAGCGAAGTCGCTGAAATCTTGAATTTACGTGATAAAAAAAGTGGAAAGTTAAGCACGCATACTATCCGATTTTGGGAAAAAAATTTTAAACAAATCAAACCTAAAGTTTTTAATTCAAAAAGAAGATATTATGATCAAAATAGTATAGAAATGTTAAAAAAAATTAAATTTTTACTTAAAGAAGAAGGTTTCACTATAAATGGAGTGAAAAAAATGCTTAATAAAAATACTTCTTTAAATATTGACGATTTCTCAGAAAAATCTATAAGTATCCCTGATAAAAATATAAAATTTAAATTAACTAAAATTTTAAAAATTATAAAAGAAATAAAAGATATAAATTAATGGCAAAAAAAACACATGTTAAAGTAAGATTGGTACCTGAAGCTAAACCAGATAGTCCTTTTTTTTATTATGTTAAAAAACCGGCAGGTGGAGAAAAAGCAAAGGTTAAGTTAAAAGCTAGAAAATATAATCCAAGCACCAGAAAACATGAAATTTTTGTGGAGAAAAAATTGCCTCCACATAGCAAATAGTTTATTTTTTTTTAAAGTTTCTTTTCTCGTAGTCTATATACGACCAAATCATATTTTTCCAAATTCTATTGGTGATTTTAGGGTCTATCTTTTTCTGAATTGATTTATTTTTTATTTTCTTAAGGATAAACGATATTCTTTTTTTATCTATTATTTCATTTTTATATTTTTTTAATTTAAGAACTTCATTGACTAAAAGAGTTCTTTTTTTAATTATATTAAGAAGTGTATTATCGAGTTTATCTAGTTTATTCCTTACTTTTGATAATTTACTTTTATTTAATGGCGACATTTATACAATTGGTTGAATGATAAATTATTATATTTATAAAGCATGTTTGTAAATAGTGATATCAAAACTAAGGCGATTACATATTGGTTATTAACCATTTATTTATTATTGATCTTTATGATTGCTATAGGCGGATTAACGAGACTTACTGATTCTGGTCTATCAATTACTCAATGGGAATTATTTAAAGGTATTTTGCCTCCTATAAATTCAAACGAATGGAATATATATTTTGAAAAGTATAAAAAAATTCCTGAATTTATTTATTTAAATAGTGATATTTCATTAAACGAATTTAAATTTATTTTTTATTGGGAGTATTTTCACAGATTACTTGGGAGAATTATTGGTTTGGTCTGTATAATACCATTAATATACTTTTTTTTTAAATTCAGAAATAAAAATATCTCAATGTACAAATATACTGCAATATTTTTCTTGGTTTGTTTGCAGGGAACTGTTGGTTGGTACATGGTTGAGAGCGGTTTAGTTGATAGAGTAGATGTGAGCCACTATAGACTTGCAACACATTTATCTTTAGCTTTTGTGATATTATCTCTTACTCTATGGTATATATTTGAAAATTTGCAGATAAAATGTTTCCATAAAAAAATTTCATCTTCGTTAGCTCTTTCAATTTTTATTTTAATATTTTTACAAATTATTTTAGGTGCATTTCTTGCTGGTTTAGATGGAGGGTTAATTTACAATACATGGCCCGATATGAATGGAGATTTTTTACCAAATGATAGTAATGCAAACCTGATTTTTTCCCTAGAGGCATTTAGCACACCTTCAATTGTTCAATTTATTCATAGAAATATTGCTTATGTTTTATTGCTTCTAGTTTTTTATTTTAATTACGTTTATATAAAGAGCAGATTACCAATTAAACCGTTATTGATTTTTGATTTAGCAATTTGTTTTCAAATTATTTTAGGAGTTGTAACATTATTATCTGGTGCAAAAATAATATATGCATCTTTGCACCAAATAGGATCAATATTAGTTGTAAGTAGTTTTTTATTTATTTTATATAAAAATTTTAAAACTAACTTACCGCTTTCAGGTTAGGCTTACCAGATGCACTTAGTGCTTGATCTAAATCAGCTATTATATCATCTGGATGTTCAATACCTATAGATAATCTTACATAACCAGGTGTAACTCCCGCAGCTAGAAGCTCTTCAGGTGTTAATTGACTATGTGTTGTAGTTGCGGGATGTATTGCTAAACTTCTTGCATCCCCAATATTAGCTACATGGTAAAACATTTTTAAAGCCTCAATAAACTTTTTACCAGCTTCGACTCCACCCTTAACTTCAATACCAACAAGAGCACCGTTTCCGCCTTTAAGATATTTTTTAGACCGTGCTGCTATATCTCCCTTATGAAGCGTTGGGTATATTACTCTTTCAACATTTTTATGTTTGTTTAAAAAAGCTACCGCTTTTTCAGCATTAGAACAATGTTGTTTCATTCTTAATGGAGCTGTTTCAAGTCCTTGAATTATTCCCCATGCATTGTCTGGAGCTAATGGAGCGCCCAAGTCTCTTAGCAAACATACTCTAGCTCTTACCGCAAAAGCTACATTTGCACCAGTTAACTGAGGAACAACTTCTCCCCATACAGCACCACCATAACTAGCATCAGGTTCATTAAACATTGGTTGTCTTTTTTTATCTGCTGTCCAGTCAAAGTTTCCTCCGTCAACCAAACAACCACCAATTACAGTGCCGTGTCCACCAATAAATTTAGTTAATGAATGAACTACTACTGCTGCACCATGCTCGATTGGTTTACATATTACAGGAGCTGCTGTGTTGTCCATGATTAATGGTATATTATGTTTTCTTCCAATATCAGAAACTTCTTTTATAGGAAAAACTCTCAAATATGGATTAGGAAGAGTTTCAGCATAAAAACACCTTGTTCTTTCATCGATTAATTTTTCAAAATTTTTTGGATCAGAAGGATCGGCATATCTACATTCAATACCAAGTTTTTTTAGAGTGTGTGTAAATAAGTTTACTGTTCCACCGTATAAATCTGTTGAACTTATAAAATTATCTCCTGATTGACAGACATTCATAATAGCAAAAGTAGATGCAGCTTGACCTGAGCCAACTGTAACACATGCTAGTCCACCTTCTAATGCAGCAACTCTTTTTTCAAGTACATCATTAGTTGGATTCATGATCCTTGTGTAAATGTTACCAAACTCTTTTAAAGCAAATAAATTTGCAGCATTATCGGTATTCTTAAATTGATAAGATGTAGTTCTATATATTGGCACTGCTACAGAAGTGGTAGATGGATCACTTCTATAATCACCACCATGTAAAGCTATTGTTTCTGGATTTTTACTCATTTTTGTTTCCTCCCTAATTTATTGAAATTCAATTTTATTATAATTTAAGTTATGGAAGCAATAGTTAAAAAGTGCTTTATTACTTAACTTTTATAGTAATTTAGAGGACCTATTAATTGACAAACAATACTTTTATAAGTATTAATCCCGCATCCATGACTAAATTTATAAAAAAATCTGAGATAACCTCAAAATGGTACGAGATTGATGCTAATAATGCTGTTGTTGGTAGACTTGCTACAGTGGTATCAAAAATTTTAAGAGGCAAAAACAAAGCTACATATACTCCACATATGGATACAGGAGATTTTGTAATAGTTAAAAATATAGAAAAAATAAAATTTACTGGAAGTAAATTTCAAAACAAAAAATATTATAAACACACTGGTTATCCGGGGGGTATAAAAGAGATAACTCCAGAAAAATTAACTGAAAAAAATAAACCCGATGAAATTTTAAAATTAGCAGTGAAAAGAATGCTACCAAAAGGACCATTAGCAAAAAAACAGCTCACAAAATTAAAAATTTATTCAGGAAGTGACCATCCGCATGTATCACAGAGCCCAGTTGTATTGAATTTATCAAATTTAAACAGAAAAAATATTATAAAAAATTAAATGGAAACAGCATCAAACACTCAGACAACAAAATCTAAAATGGATATTGAAGGAAGCAAGTATGCTACAGGTAGAAGAAAAACATCTATCGCTAAAATCTGGCTTAAGAAAGGAAATGGCAATATTTCAATTAATGGTAAAGATTACAAAGATTACTTTAAAAGAGCTAACCATAAAATGCAATTATTGAGACCTTTCGAAATCTTAAATGTTTCTACTTCATATGATGTAAAATGTAATGTGAAGGGAGGTGGACTATCAGGTCAAGTTGGAGCTTTAGTTCATGGTATTTCAAAGGCTTTAGTATTATTTGATGCAAATTCAAAGACTACACTTAAAAAAGAAAAACTGACCACGAGAGATTCTAGGGCAGTTGAAAGAAAAAAATACGGTCATAGAAAAGCTAGACGAAGTTTTCAGTTCTCTAAAAGATAATACTTTTTTTAATTTAAACTGTTATAATATAAAATGGCTAAACTTAATGTATTAGTTGCTGGATGCACTGGTTATATTGGTATTCAATTAATCAAACTCTTGATTAATCACAAGAGAGTAAAAATTAAATATCTTTGTGGAAATTCATCTGTTGGAAAGAAAATTTCCTTTTTTGATAAATCTATTAAGAAAAAATTACCAAAAATAACTAAATTTAATAAAAATAAATTAAAAGATGTTGACCTCATCTTTACAGCATTACCAAATGGTGAAGCACAACTTATATCAAGAAATTTAAATAAAAATAATGTTTTAATTGATCTAGCAGCTGACTTTAGACTGAGTGCTAAAGACTACCTTAAATGGTATAAACAAAAACATAAAGCTCAAATAAACATTAAAAAAAGTATTTATTCATTACCCGAGCTTAACTCAAAGAATTTAAAAAAATTTCAAATTTTATCTTGCCCAGGATGTTACCCAACATCAATTTTATTACCACTTGTCCCACTTGTTGAAAAAAATATGATTAGTTTGAAAAACATTATTATAGACTCTAAATCTGGTTATTCAGGCGCAGGGAGAGGTGTCCATAAAAAATTCAAAAATAAAAACTTATATGAGTCGCTTAGTGCATATGGGGTAGGTTTTCATAGACATAATTCTGAAATTCAAAACGAATTAAATTTAGCATCTAATAAAAAAATAAATTTTAGTTTTACACCACATTTAACACCAATGTTTAGAGGCATCCTAACAACAATATATGTAGATATGAATAAAAATATTACCCAAGATAAAATTTATAAAACACTTATAAATTTCTATAAAAATGATTATTTTATAAAAATAATGAGTAAAAATACTTATTTAAGTACAAATGATGTTATTAACACTAATTATTGTAAAATATCAGTATGTAAGTCAAAATATAAAAATAAACTGATAATTTTATCAAGCATCGATAACCTAATAAAAGGTGGATCTGGTCAAGCTATTCAAAACATGAATAGGAAATTTAATTTTCCTGAAAAAATGGGACTTATATGAGAATATTAATAATACTTTTATTTTTACTAACTTCATGTATGTCTAGTAAGAAAGTTGATACAAGTTCTTTTAATGAAAATAATTTGTATGATTTATCGATTGAAGAATATAAAGAAATGTTAAAAAATTATAATAATAATAAAGATTTTCCAGATATAGAAAACTAAAATGAAAAAAAATTACAATATTGCTATAGTTGGATTAGGCCAAGTTGGTCTTTATCTTTATAATGAATTAAAAATAAAGAAAAAAGACATTGAAACAAAAACAGGTAAGCAAATAAAAATTGTAGCTATCTCAGCAAAAAATAAAAATAAAAAAAGGAAATTTAAAATTGATAAAAAAATTTTTTATAGTAATCCACTAAATATTTTTAAAAATAAAATTGATATTTTAATTGAGTGCATTGGTCTTTCTGATGGAATTTCAAAATCTATTGTTGAAAAAGCTTTAAATAAAAAAATACACGTTATCACACCAAATAAGGCTCTTATTTCAAAGCACGGTGACAAACTATCTGAAATTGCGGAAAAGAAAAGAGTGAATCTAGAATTCGAAGCTTCTGTTGGAGGAGGTATACCTATTCTTAGAACAATTAAAGAAGGTCTTGCAACAAATAAAATTTCAAAAGTTTATGGAATTTTAAATGGCACATGTAATTATATACTATCAGAAATGGAAATTACTAAAGATAGTTTCCAAAATGTTTTAAAAAAAGCACAGAAACTAGGTTATGCCGAACCTGGAAATCCAAAATTAGATCTTAACGGTTATGATGCTATGGCGAAGGTTAAAATCTTATCAGCACTTTCCTTTAATAAAACAATATCATCTAATAAATCCCTCATGGAAGGAATAGAGAATATCGAAAGCAAAGATTTTGACATAGCTGAACAACTTAATTTAAGAATAAAATTACTTGGTATAACTGAAATAATTGATAATAAATTATTTGAAAGAGTGCACCCGTGTTTAGTCAAAAATAATACGTATATTGCTAATGTATCTGGTGTAATGAATGCTGTTATATTAGATGGCAAGCCAGTTGGTGAAAGTGTTTTACAAGGGGAGGGTGCTGGACCTGGACCCACTTCATCTGCCTTAATGTCGGATCTTTTATCAATACTAAGAGGTAATATAAAATACCCATTTGGTATTTCTTCAAAAAAAAGAAAAAAAAATACAAATTTATGACTCAAACAATTATGTTAATTCACTTTATCTTAGATTTGAGGTGAAGGATAAACCAGGTGTTTTATCGCAAATTACTAAGCAGTTAGCAAAATATAAAATTTCGATACAAAGATTAATACAAATTCCTGATAATTCTAAGAAAAAAGCTTCAATTATAATCATCACACACAATGTAAAAGAATATTTTTCAAAAAAATGTTTAAATTCATTTAGGTCAAATAAAAATATAATCAAGAAACCAATAGTAATTAGACTATTTTAATGGAAATCTATATCAAACTTTTTGAGGTAGTGTTTCCAGTATTCTTTGTTGTTGGTATTGGTTATTATTTAGGTAAAAAAAACCCAAAAATTGATACTAAATTTATCACAAATTTTGCAGCTAATATTGGTACTCCAGCAATGGTTATTTACGCCGTCACTTCAACCGGAATTAATTTTGAAATATTTAGAGACTATTTTTGGTACTATTTACTCGCAATTATCTGTTTCTCAATTGTTGGTATAATTAATCTTTTTTTAATTAATACAAAAGACATAATAAGAGAATTGCCACCTTTAATCTTTCCAAATACTGGAAATATGGGCTTGCCAATTTGTTTATTTGCTTATGGATCACAAGGATTAGGAGTTTCTGCTTCTATTACTTCTTTAATTATTTTAATGCATTTTACCGTTGGTGTTTTTTTAGCAGATAGAAAATTTAATTTAGATGTAATAATTAAAAATCCTCCTTTTTATGCAATTATTTTTTCAGCTATAGTACTATTTTACGAAATTGATATGCCAGTGTTTGTAATAAATACAACAGAGTGGTTAATGTATGCAACTATCTTCTTAATATTAATGTCTCTTGGTATAGCATTAACTAGATTAAAGGTTTTTTCCTTAAATAATGCGATAATATCATCCATAACTAGAATGTTTATTGGACCATTAATTGGTATTGGATTGATTTGGTTTTTTGATTTGGAAGGTTTTGCTGCTGGAGTTCTATTAATACAATGCTCGATGCCAAGTGCAGTATTGAATTATTTGGTTGGTTCAATTTATTCTCCTAAAAAAGTTGTTGATAGCGTGGCCAGCACTATTGTTGTATCAACATTGATGTCTTTTATAACTATTCCTATTGTAGTATATTTTGCTTTAAGATACTTTTCTTAAATGAAGGCAATAATTTTGAACCTTTCGGCCTGGGCATTATTGCCATTTATGGATGCTATTGCAAAATTTCTTTCATCTGAACTATCATTTTTTCAAATAACTTGGGCAAGATATTTTTTTACAGTATTTTGGATTTTGCCTTTAATGTATTTTTTTTTCAGAAAGAATTTAACTTTTTCTGAGAATCCAAAATTGCAAATTATTAGAGGTTTGACTTTATTTTCTGCAAATATTTGTTTCTTCTATTCAATTTCAATTATTTCAATGGCTAAGGCTTTGACATTAGCATTTGTAGCGCCACTTATAACGACAGCATTATCTCCTTTTTTTTTAAAAGAAAAAGTTGGAGTAAGGAGATGGGCAGCAGTTCTAATTGGTTTTTTAGGAAGTTTAATAGTAATTAGACCAGGATATTTAGATTTTAATTTAGCCACTTTAGCAGGTTTAGGTACTGGATTTTTTTATGGAATATATTTAGTTATAACTAGAAAATTACATTCAACAGATAATCCACTACTAACATTATTACTTACTGGTGTAGTAGGGGCTTTCATTTCATCATTTTTTGTTCCAATTGTTTGGATAAATCCAACTATAAATCAATGGATATGGTTAGGTATAATGGGAATTTTTGCTTGTTTAGGACATATATGTTTAATTTACTCTCTCAGATATGCTGATGCCTCTAAATTAGCTCCTTTTGGTTATTTCGAGATAATTCCAAACATAATATTGGGATATTTAATATTTAATGATTTTCCAGATGTTTGGACATTTACTGGACTTACAGTAATATGCCTCTCTGGTTATTATGTATTCAGAAGGGAATTAATTTTAAAAAATTTAAAAGGTAATATAAACTTACCTAAATACTAATATTTTACTTTAATATTATAACTTAAATATGTGTAATTATTGATTAAATTAATTATTAAATTTTATAAAAAAGTAAGTATAAAATTAGATAAAATAATTAAAATTCATGTAAAATATTTCTAAAACTTTAAATAATTAAAGTATTAAGTTATTTTTTTATATTTGATCCATCGAAATTTAATTTAATGAATTTAATAAGGTCAATTTATCTTTATAAATGGGTAAAATTTAATAGAATTGCAGATATGGAATATAGCGTTTAAAAGGCCATTGGAGGGTCTTATTTAAGCATTTTGTGTTTTATAGTACAACTAAAGGGTGAAATATTAAAAAACATCAATGATTTTTTATAAATAATAAAAAAGTGTTTAAAATAGCGGTTTTTTTGGCAAAAAACCTTCATTTTTAAGGAGCTTTTTCTTCGTTTTGATGCCCCCAAAACCTGAATATCCACCTAGACCACCATCAGTTCTAATTACTCTATGACAGGGTATTTTAGGTGCGTATGGGTTCTTTGCGCAGGCATTGGCAACTGCTCTAGCAGATTTAGGGCTATTTATTGCTATTGCTACCTGTTTATAGGTTTTTACCGAACCTTTAGGTATCGATTTTAAGTAATTCCAGACTTTAATTTGAAATTTTGTACCTTTCATGAAAAAAACCCTGTTTCCTTGCACTTTTTAGGGTGCAAAGAACAGTAGTTTTGGCACGTCGTTGATTGCGCTACCGCCATGCCTTCCGCCCTACGATTTTAGCGCTACTCCGTAAAGCTTTCTGCCCCCTGGGCTTGGTCCTCTCGGCCTTTCCCCAGTCGGCCAGTTAAGGGTTGCCCCTTAATTCATCCAACATTACCAAATAGGGCAGGTTGAATGTATCACTTTATTGTTGAATTTATTAAGTTTTTAACAGGTGGGAATAATGGGGATAATTTTAATCAATTAACAAAGCAACCAAAGCAACAATTAAGAAAATTGTGCTAAATAATAATGTAAGACTTATTTTTTTTTTATTTTTTTCATCAACAACTGGCCATTTAAAAAGAAGTATAAAAGCTATTATAACTATTAATATTGCTGGAATTAAATACTTAATCATATTTTTAATTTAACGATAAAAGATTAGAATAAAATAGCTAATAACAAATAACATAGCCATAATAGATAAAAATATTGTTTCAATACTTTTTCCTGTTTTTTTATATTGAATGTAACTTAGCAATATAAAACCTAACGATATTATAAAAAAAAATGATGCTGGTATTTCACCATCAATTGAACCCATATATTTTTTAAATTAAACTATTGACATTTAAAATCACTTAATATATTACTAATGATAATTAATTGTTATCAATAGTAATTATATGAATGAACTGACAACAGATTTAAAATCGCTTCATGAGGCAACTTTAAATAACCTTAAAAGCTCTAAGGCAAAAAATACTTTAAGAGCTTATAAATCAGATTTTAGAGATTTCGGGGCTTTTTGTGCTAAGCATGGATTTAATTCATTACCAACTGAGCCAAAAACAGTTTCGTTATACCTAACGCATCTCTCTAAAAACTCAAAAATTAGCACTTTAAGAAGAAGATTAGTTTCAATAAGCATGGTACATAGGCTTAAAGGGCATTATCTAGACACTAAACATCCAATTATTGTTGAAAATTTAATGGGGATTAGAAGAGTCAAAGGAAGTATTCAGAAAGGTAAAAAACCTCTATTAATCAATCATTTAACATCAATTATTAATGTAATAAATGAACAAAAAACTGAGGAAATAAAAAAACTTAGAGACAAATCAATAATCCTAATTGGCTTTGGAGGAGGTTTTAGAAGAAGCGAGCTTATTTCAATTGATCATGAGGATTTAGAATTAGTTCCTGAGGGACTAAAAATCACTATTAAAAGGTCAAAAACTGACCAATTCGGAGAAGGAATGACTAAAGGATTACCCTACTTCGATAATGAAATTTACTGCCCTGTTGCAAATCTAAAAAAATGGTTAGATATTTCTAAAATCAAGTCTGGACCTATTTTTAGAAGATTTTCTAAAGGTTTGTCATTAACAGATAAAAGATTAACTGACCAATCTGTAGTTTTAATAATGAAAGAGTATTTAAAGTTAGCAGGTATCGAAAACAAAAATTTTTCAGGTCATAGTTTAAGGTCGGGTTTTGCAACAGTGGCTGCTGATTCAGGCGCTGATGAGCGAAGCATAATGGCTATGACTGGTCATAAAACAACACAAATGGTTAGAAGATATATTAGAGAGGCAAATATATTTAAAAATAATGCACTTAACAAAATAAAAATTTAAATTGAGACCCAATTTTCAGGCCAAAAATCAATATTATTGGATGGATTTAAATTTAAAGGTCTAATACATATTTTATTTGGATTTTCATTCAACCAAGCCCCCCACCAATGAAAAGACGTAGGACCAACTATGAAATGCTTACAAAAATTAAATAAATAAAAATCATTTACAGATTTATTTTGTTTATTATCAATAAAAATACACTCTTCTTGATTAAAATAACTACTAAGATTGGATAAATCATTAGACCATATAAAGAATTTTGGTTTTTCAACATTTTTTTTAATATGTTCAATGGATTTGTAAATATAATCTATTGTATCTTTAGTAAATTTATTAGATTTATTGTGGTCCTTATGTTTGCCTTCCGAATATCTATTCTGTCTAATACAAATTGATACTGAATTTGAGTTATCAATATCTTTTTTGTATCTATTATTTATATCAACTTTTTCTTTTTTTATCTTAAAAAATTGAATAATTTCTTTCTTATAATCAATAAAATATTTTTCAGACTCGTAATGACCTTCAATAAAAATTTTATCTGAATAATCGTTAAGGTCTATCATATTAAAGGCAGTTTTTTTTGTGTTATTTTTGGGCTCTATAAGGAATTTCTTTTTTCCAAAAAAATCTAATTTTTTTTTAAATTTTCTTTGAATATCTCTAATATATGTATCGTATTTAAGATTACTATCTGCAATATTAGACTTAATTAAAAAATTATCTAACTCATAATTTCTATTTTTATTTTTTTTTTTAAAATATCCAGAGGTATCATCTATATATAAGTCACAATTGTATTTTTTTGATAAAGCGTAACCATTTGCATACATAAATAATTGATTACCAAGGCCTTCGGCTATTCTTACAATTAATTTTTTTTTAGTTTTTTCCATTTTTGTAAAAGAATTTAATTAATAAAAATTTAAATTTACATAAAAAATAAGGAATAATATTGTTTACTGATAATTTAAATTCATCAAGTGGCTTAATATATTTCAATCCTCTATTGAGATAAAACTTAACAAAAAATTCAATTGAAATCCCCCACTTCAATAAAAAAGTATTATTTGCATTATTTCTAATTATTTCTTTATTTTTTCTCGTAGTTTGTGAACCAAAATGATAAACACGAGACTTGTTAACTCCTTTGAAAATTCTTACACCATTATTCCACATTTTCATATTCAGATCAGGATCGGATCCAAATCCTGGGTTGAATTCTTCACTAAAACCACCAATTTGTGACCACATTTCTCGTGTCATGATATGAGGTGCCCAGTGTGATCCTTGTAGATCATGAAATTCTAAATTTTTGTAGTTTTTAATTAATTTTTCCTCATTAAAGCTTTCAATATCTTCACCACAATCAAATGAAATATGGTTTGTTATTGATCCTTTGAGTGGTTTTGAGGGTGAAATTTGTGTCGATGAAAAATAAAACTTTTGATGTTTTATTAAATTTATTTCATTAATTAAATGAGTGTCCCAATCCGGGCAAAAATACATATCATCGTGTGCATAAACTATTAAATCATATTTGGATTTACTGGCTGCTATATTTACGCCACTACATAAACCAATGTTAGTTTTAGTTTTAGTGCATTTTATGTTTGAATTTATTAAAAAATTTTCGGTTTCTTTATCTTCTCCATTTATATGTACAATGATTTCATGATCAAATTTTGAATTCTTTTTAATAGAATTAATCGATGTTTTAAGATATTTATGATTTTCAAATGTAGGTATTATTATTGAAAACTGCATTTCTAAATTATAATTACTTAATACAAAATAATGAATATTGATACAATAAATTACGATACAGCCCTAATTGGATGTGGTTATTGGGGCACAAATATAGCTAAAGTTC
>CACKBK010000013.1 GCA_902598425.1 uncultured Pelagibacteraceae bacterium
TTGCACCAACAATTAAATCTGGCTGATCTTTAAAAATAATTCCTAAGGCAAAACTCCCATGAAGTTTTTTTAGCATTTTTAAAATTGAATTTTTCAAATCATTTTTTTTTAAATACTCTGTAATAAGGTGAACAATTACTTCTGTATCAGTTTGTGATTTAAACTTGTGACCTTTTTCAACCAGAAATTTTTTTAGCAAAGTTGAGTTTTCAATTATTCCATTATGTACAACAGATACACTTTCAGATGAATGTGGGTGTGCATTCAATGTACTAGGAACTCCGTGTGTTGCCCATCTAACATGACCAATGCCAACTGTTCCAAGCATTTTAATTTTAGAAATATTATTTTCTAGTGCTTTTACCCTACCCTCACATTTTACCTCATTAATTTTACCATCTAACAATGTTGCTATTCCAGCAGAGTCGTAACCTCTGTATTCTAGTTTCTTTAAGGAATTTATTATTGATGATGAAACTGGTTTAGTGCTTGTAATACCAATTATTCCACACATTATTTTTTACTCCTATAATTTTTTTTTTCTTTTTGCAATGACCTTGTTAGTGCTAAAGAATTTTTATTTACATTTTTTGTTATTACTGATCCAGCACCAATTACTGATCCCTTGTTTAATACAACAGGTGCTACTAAAGAAGAATTTGATCCGACAAAAACTTTATCCTTTATTGTGGTTTTACTTTTTTTTATACCATCATAATTACAAGTAATTGTTCCAGCACCAATATTGACTGATTTACCTACTGAGGTATCCCCAACATAAGATAAATGATTTATTTTTGAATTAATTCCAACAGTACTTTTTTTTATTTCTACAAAATTTCCAATTTTTGAACCTGATTTTAATGTTGTTCCTGGCCTTATTCGTGCATAAGGACCAATAGAAACATTATTTTCAACTTTTACATTTTCTAAATGTGAGAAAGAACAAATTCTAACATTATTTTTTATAGACACTTTTTCCAAAATCACAACGTAAGGTTCAATAGTCACATTTTTTCCTATACTTGTATCTTTTGAAAAAAAAATTGTCTCAGGTGAAATCATTTTTACACCCTTTTTAAGAAATTTATTTCTTAAACTAATTTGTATTTTTTGATTTGCTGTTAGTTTCATTTGCATTTTTGTTTATAGTTAAGTAGAGATTATAATTAACTCACAAAATATTTCTTTTTAATACTTTAAAAATGACTCAAAAATTAACTATTTTATTTGATTTAGATGGAACACTAGTTGATACCGCACCAGATTTAATGGCAGCTCATAATCATGTCATGAAAAAATATGGTCATGAAACTAAAACTACTGATGATATAAGAAAACTTGTAGGCAAAGGAGCAGCATCGCTGATTGGAAGATCGGTCTGGGGACAAGCAAAAAAGGAATTTAGTAAAATAACCAACGAAAAAATCAAAAAAGAAATGGTAACTGAATTTATAGATTATTATGGAAAAAATATTGTAGTTGAAAGTAAATTATTTAAAGGAGTTCATAGTTTTCTGGAATGGTGTAAAAAAAATAATATTTCGATGGGTGTTTGTACAAACAAACAAGATTATCTCGCAATAGATTTACTCAAAAAAATTAAAATTAATCATTTTTTTGAGTATGTAGCTGGAAGTAATACATTTGATTATTGTAAACCAGATCCAAGACACTTAACAGATGTAGTTGAAATCATGCAAGGAGATATTTCAAAAACTATTATGATTGGTGATAGTGAAACTGATGCAGATGCTGCATATGCCGCAAAGATACCATTTATACTTGTAAAAGATGGTTATACCGAAAAAACTACTGATCAAATAAATCATGATCATTTAATTAAGGATTTTGTAGGAATCGAAAAAATAATTTTAAAATATCTATCTCATTAATATTGATTAATAATCATCGTGGTTGTATTAAAATCATAACTTAAGGAGAATTTTTGATTATTCATAAAGTAAAAGTTTATCCATCAAAAGTTAAACTTGATAAAAAAAAACAACTTGCATGGAAATTAGCAGAGATAGCAAGTGATAATGCAAAACTAAACAAGAAATCTATAGAGATGGTTATTAATCGAATAATTGATAATGCCTCAGTTGCAATTGCTTCATTAAATAGAAAACCAGTAATTTCTTCAAGAGAAATGGCTATGGCTCATTCTAGAAATAATGGAGCTACAGTATTTGGTTTAAGTTCAAATTTAAAATTTGATTGTGAATGGGCTGCATGGACAAATGGTACAGCTGTAAGAGAATTAGATTTTCATGATACGTTTCTAGCAGCTGACTATAGCCACCCAGGAGATAACATCCCACCATTATTAGCAGTTGCACAACAAAATAAAAAAAGTGGTGTGGATTTATTAAGAGGAATAATAACTGCATATGAAGTACAAGTGAATTTGGTTAAAGGAATTTGTCTTCATAAACATAAAGTTGATCATATTGCGCATTTAGGTCCAAGTGTTGCTGCCGGTATTGGTTCAATGCTTAAATTAAATACTGAAACAATATATCAATCTATTCAACAAGCTTTGCATACAACAATATCAACGCGACAATCTAGAAAAGGAGAAATCTCTAGTTGGAAAGCATTTGCTCCTGCGCACGCTGGTAAACTAGCAATTGAAGCTGTTGATAGAACTATGAGGGGTGAAGGAGCACCAAGTCCAATTTATGAGGGTGAAGATAGTGTTATAGCAAGAATACTTGATGGTAAAAAAGCCTTATACAAAATTCCACTACCAAAAAAAAATGAAGAGAAGAAAGCTATATTAGAAACATATACAAAGGAATATTCTGCAGAATATCAAGCTCAGGCATTAATTGATATTGCAAAAAAATTAAATAAAAAAATTTCTAATTTAAATCAGATAAAAAAAATAGATATTTATACAAGCCATCATACGCATTACGTAATTGGTACAGGTGCAAATGATCCACAAAAAATGGATCCAAAATCTAGTAGGGAGACGTTAGATCACTCAATTATGTACATTTTTGCAGTAGCTTTAGAAGATGCAGACTGGCATCATATTAAATCATACACAAAGTCCAGAGCCGCGAGAAAAAGTACTATTAAGATCTGGCATTCAATTAAAACTCATGAAGATAAAAAATGGACAAAGAAATATCACGACCCAAACCCTAAAAATAAATCTTTTGGAGCAAAGGTAATTGTAACATTAAAAAATGGTAAGAGATTATCAGAAGAATTAGATAAAGCGGATGCACACCCTTACGGTGCAAGACCATTTAAAAGAGAAAATTATATTAATAAATTTTTAACACTAACTGAGGGCATTATATCAAAAAATGAAAGTAATAGATTTTTAAAAACAGTTCAAAATTTAAGAAAATTGAAATCCGGGCAACTTAATAAACTCAACATTGAAATAAAAAAATCGAAATTAAAGAGAAATTTAAAAAAGGCTATTTTTTAATGCATTTTATCAAAAAGAAAATTAAAGAAAAAAGAAAAGATTTTGTTAATAAATTAAAAAGTGGGAAAATATTAAGAGTTCCAGGTGCATATAATCCATTAACTGCAAAATTGATTGAGGAAATTGGTTACGATGCAGTTTATGTTTCTGGTGGAGTAATGTCTAATGATTTAGGCTATCCAGATATTGGATTAACAACACTTGAAGATGTTAGTATTCGTGCAAAACAAATTGCAAGAGTTACTAATCTTCCAACAATTGTTGATATCGATACAGGTTTTAAATCTTGTAAAAAAACAATTCAAACATTTGAAAAATTCGGTATCACCGCTGTTCATTTAGAAGATCAAATTGAAAGAAAAAGGTGTGGCCATCTAGATAATAAAGAACTTATTTCAAAAGAAAAAATGATAAAAAAAATTAAAGAATGTGCAAAAGCTAAAAAGGACAAGAACTTTAAAATTATTGCTAGATCTGATGCTAAAGGTGTTGAAGGAATAGATAAAATGATAGATCGATGCAAAGCTTATGTAGATTCTGGGGCTGAAATTATTTTTCCTGAGGCGCTTGCTGATGAAAAAGATTTTGAAAAAGTTAGAAAATCGCTAGATTGCTATCTGTTGGCTAATATGACGGAATTTGGAAAATCAGAGCTTTTAAGTTATAAAAAATTAGAAAATCTAGGTTACAATATTGTTATTTACCCAGTTACAACTCAAAGATTAGCTATGAAAAATGTTGAAGATGGATTGAGGGACATTTATGTAAATGGACATCAGAATAATATTATTGATAAAATGCAGACCAGAAAACGATTATATGAGCTTGTCGATTATGAAAAATATAATAGTTTAGACGAAAAAATTTATAATTTTAACACAGAGGGTCATGAGTAATGAGTGAAGATATAAAAAAAGGTTTACTTGGAATAGTTGTTGATGAGACAGAAGTTTCAAAAGTTATGCCAGAAATTAATTCTCTTACTTATAGGGGTTATGCAGCTCAAGACCTATGTGAATATTGTAGATTTGAAGAAGTTGCATACTTAATTTTAAATAAAGATCTTCCAAATACTATTCAGCTTAGAAAATTTGAAAAAGAAGAGAAAAATAATAGAGAATTATCTAAAGACCTATATTCAATTTTAAAAAAGATGCCTAAAAAGGCTCATCCAATGGATGTGGCAAGAACAGCTGTTAGTATAATGGGCTTAGAAGATAAGGAAACGACAGATTCTTCACCAGAGGCAAACATGCGAAAAGCTATCAGAATTTTAGCTAAAACACCTACTGCTTTAGCTGCCTTTTATAGATTAAGAAAAGGAAAAACGATTATTAAACCAAAAAAAGATCTAAATATTGCGGAAAATTTTTTCTACATGTGCTTTGGTAAAGTACCACAAAAGGAAATTGTTAAAGCTTTTGATGTTTCTCTAATTTTATACGCTGAGCATAGTTTTAATGTATCAACATTCACAGCAAGAACTATTACAAGCAGCTTATCCGATATTCATGGAGCTATAACAGGAGCTATAGCGAGCTTAAAAGGACCTCTTCATGGAGGTGCAAATGAAGAAGTAATGCACATGATGAATAAAATTAAGACTCCTGAAAATGCCCTTAAATGGATTAATAACGCTTTAGATAAAAAAGAAGTTGTAATGGGCTTTGGTCATAGAGTTTATAAGTCTGGCGACTCAAGAGTTCCAACGATGAGAAAATATTTTGAAAAAGTTGCTAAAATTAAAAAAGATAAAAAGTTTGAAAAAATTTACGACATTGTTGAAAAAGTAATGATTGACAGAAAAAATATACATCCAAACGTAGATTATCCAACTGGGCCTACTTATCACTTAATGGGTTTTGATACAGATTTTTTTACACCAATATTTGTAATTTCCAGAATTACAGGTTGGTCTGCACACATAATGGAACAACACGCTGCGAATAAACTAATCAGACCTTTAGCTAGTTACAAAGGTAATCAACATAGAAAAGTTGTTCAATTAAATCAGAGATAATTAACTAAACGCTTCAGTCCAGTTTCCTCTAGTCGATGCTTTTGAATATTCTGTTGCTCTTCCTTCAAAGAAGTTCATGTGTTCAACAGCATTCAACATGGTATCTAACCAAGTTAGAGGGTTTTTATCAACTTTATAAATTGGCTCAAGACCAAGCTGGGTTAATCTTCTGTTACCAATAAATCTTATATAGTCTTTTACTTCCTGAGCAGTTAAACCTTGCATTGGACCCATTTCAAAAGCTAGATCAATAAAAGCATCTTCATGCTCAATAATTGTTCTGCACGCTTCATAAAGCTCTTTTTTAAGTTTAGGAGTCCAAACTTCTGGATTCTCTTTAATAAACTCTTTGAAAATTCTAATCATAGAGTTGCAGTGTAAAGTTTCGTCACGAACAGACCAAGTTACGATTTGGCCCATACCTTTCATTTTATTAAATCTTGGAAAATTTAATAGAATTGCAAAACTTGCAAATAACTGAAGCCCTTCCGTAAATGCACTAAAAACTGCAACAGTCTTTGCGATATCTTCCTTAGAATTTACATTAAAGTTTTGCATGTAATCATATTTATCTTTCATCTCTTTGTACTTCATGAAGGCTGAATACTCAGATTCTGGCATTCCAATAGTGTCTAACAAATGCGAATATGCTGCAATGTGGACTGTTTCCATTGCTGCAAAAGCCGTCATCATCATTAAAACTTCTGTTGGTTTAAATACAGTTGTATAGTGTCTTAAATAGCAATTATTTACTTCTACGTCTGCTTGAGTAAAAAATCTAAAAATTTGTGTTAGTAGATTTTTTTCAGCTTGCGTCAGATTTTTTTGCCAATCTCTAACATCATCACCTAAAGGAACCTCTTCAGGAAGCCAATGAATTCTTTGTTGAGTTAACCATGCGTCGTAGCACCATGGATATCTGAAAGGCTTGTAAACTGGGTTTTCGACTAATAAACCCATTTTATTTGGTTGAATAATTTCTTTTTTCTCCTGTTTTATTACTGACATGATAAACACTCCTCGTATTCTGGTTGGTTGTCTTGTTGTTTTTTTGATTTATAAACGTTTGCTGTAATATCTGTTGATTTTGCATCATTAACATTTTCAGCTCGTTGAATTGATTTCGACCTACAGTAATACAAGCTTTTCAAGCCTTTTTTCCATGCTTGAAAGTGTATTTGATGTAATTCTTTTTTATGTACATCTGCAGGTAAAAATATGTTTATTGATTGTGCTTGAGAAATGTGTGGGGTTCTATCAGCACTCAATTCTATAATCCACTTTTGATCAAGTTCAAAAGCAGTTTTAAATACATCTTTTTCATTTTGATTTAAAAAATCTAAATGAGAAACTGAACCTTGATTTGTAGTTATGCTTGACCAAACCTCGTCGTTATTTTTTCCGTATTTTTCTAGTAATTGTTTAAGGTGTCTATTTCTCACATTAAAAGAGCCTGAAAGTGTTTTGTGTGTATAACTGTTAGCAGCTATAGGTTCAACACCTGGAGAAGTTCCACCACAAATTATTGAGATTGATGCGGTAGGAGCTATAGCAGTTTTATTTGAAAACCTTTCATTAATTCCATACTCGGCAGCATCTGGACATGGTCCTCTCTCCTCGGCTAAATCTTTAGATGCTTTATCAACATTTTTATGAATATGTTCGAATATTTTTTTATTCCATGCTTTACTCATAACTGACTCTAATGGAATCATTTTTTTCTGAAAGAATGAATGTAAACCCATTACACCTAAACCAACGCTTCTTTCTTTTATTGCTGAATATGTTGCATCACTAAATTGTTCTGGAGCATTTTCAATAAAATCAGTTAATACATTATCTAAAAACCTCATTACATCGCCAATAAAGTTTTCATCGTCTTTCCATTCATCATACTTTTCGACATTTAAAGATGATAAACAACATACTGCTGTTCTATCTCTTCCATCTTTATCAATACCAGTTGGCAAAGTAATCTCACTGCATAAATTAGATGTCTTAACTGTAAGGCCAGCAAGTTTGTGGTGTTGTGGTATCATTCTATTTACTGTATCAATGTAAATGATGTAAGGTTCGCCTGTTTCTATTCTAGCAGTCAAAAGTCTAATCCATAAATTTCTAGCTGAAACTGTTGCTTGAACAGCTCCATCCTTAGGACTTTTTAGAGCCCATTGCTCATCTAGTTCAACAGCTCTCATAAAAGCGTCTGATACCAAAACTCCATGATGTAAATTTAAAGCTTTTCTGTTTGGATCTCCACCAGTTGGTCTTCTCATTTCTATAAATTCTTCTATCTCTGGATGATCGATTGGTAGATAGCAAGCAGCAGAACCTCTTCTTAAAGATCCTTGACTGATTGCCATAGTTAAAGAGTCCATAACTTTTATGAAAGGTATAATTCCAGAAGTTTTTCCAACTCTTCCAATTTTTTCTCCTATTGATCTAAGATTGCCCCAGTAACTTCCAATACCTCCACCTCTTGCAGCTAACCAAACATTCTCACTCCATAGATCTAAAATTCCGTTTAAACTATCCCCAGCTTCATTTAAGAAACATGAAATTGGAAGTCCTCTCTTAGTTCCACCATTCGATAAAACTGGTGTTGCTGGCATGAACCAGAGATTGCTTATGTAATTATAGATTCTTTGTGCATGTAAATTATCATCAGCGTAATGACTAGCGACTCTTGCAAAAAGATCTTGGAAAGACTCATTCTCACCAAGGTATCTATCGCTTAGTGTCGCTCTACCGAAATCAGTCAAATTATTATCTCTACTTCTATCGATCTTTATTGTTATCCCTCTCGAATTTTGAAATAACTCTGTATTCGTGTTTAACGAGAATAAATCTGGTCTTTTATCTTTGTTTAAATCTTGGAATTTCTCGATATTTTTATATTCAGAGACAGCTTTCTTGATTGCCTGAGACACTAATTTATTCATAATTCCCTTAATTTTATGTTAAACAACTATATGTTGTATGTAGATTTCTTTAATATACTATATAAATTAAAAATCAACAGAACATATATAGAACATAAGAATTTTTTTGCAATCAAAAAATAAAGAAAATATAGAAATATCAACATGGACAATCTCGTAAAAATAGATCCTTTTGGTTTTAGGGAATATGACGCAAGATGGCTTTATCCAGAAAACATAAATCTTGAGGGAATCGTTAATTTAGGAAAAGGTCTTGGAAGTCAAATAATTCACCACACAAAAAAGAATAACCCAAGAGTTGTAGTGGGTCATGATTATAGATCCTATAGTGAAGAGATAAAAGAAAATTTAAAAAAAGGTTTAATCTCCACAGGATGCTTCGTAGAGGACTTGGGTTTGTCTCTCTCACCAATGGTTTATTTCGCACAATTTAATTTAGATAGTGATGCTGTTGCAATGGTAACAGCAAGTCATAATGAAAATGGTTGGACAGGTGTAAAAATGGGTATCAAAAAAGGTTTAACTCATGCGCCTGAAGAAATGAAAGAACTTAAAGAAATTACATTAAAAAGTAAATTTTTAGAAGGAAAGGGAAAAGAAAAAAAAATAGAAAATTTTCAAGATATTTATAAAAATGATCTAATTAAAAAAAATAAGCTAAAAAAAAAAATAAAAGTAATAGCAGCTTGTGGTAACGGTACGGCTGGTATATTTGCTCCAGATATTTTAAGAGGAATTGGCTGTGAGGTTATAGAATTGGATTGTAAATTAGATTGGACATTCCCAAAATATAATCCAAACCCTGAAGACATGGAAATGTTACATGCGATAAGCAAAGCTGTGGTAGAAAATAATGCTGACATAGGTTTTGGTTTTGATGGTGATGGCGATAGATGTGGTGTAATAGACAATAAAGGTAAAGAAATTTTTTCAGACAAAATTGGGTTACTGATTGCTAGAAATTTATCGAAAGATCATAAAAAATCAAAATTTGTGGTTGATGTAAAATCAACTGGCTTGTTTAATACTGACAAAATACTGGCTTCAAATAATTGTGAAACTATTTATTGGAAAACGGGTCATTCTCATATTAAAAGAAAAGTAAATACCGAAAACGCTTTGGCCGGGTTTGAGAAAAGCGGTCACTTCTTTTTTAATCAACCTTTAGGCTACGGTTATGATGATGGAATAAATTCTGCAATTCAAGTTTGTCATCTATTAGATAATGAAAATAAAAATATGAGTGAGATAATCAAATCAATACCAAATACATTTCAATCACCAACTATGGCGCCTTTTTGTAAAGATGATGAAAAATATAATGTCGTTGATGAAATAGTGAAACAAATAACAGAAATTAAAAACAAAAAAATTAAAATTGATAGTCAAGAGATCAAAGATATACTTACTGTAAATGGAATTAGGTTTTCTTTTGAAGATGGTTCTTGGGGTTTGATAAGGGCTTCCTCTAATAAGCCATCTTTAGTTGTTGTCACAGAAAGTCCGTCATCCGAAGAGAGAAAGAAAAAAATTTTTGATTTTATTGATGGCTTGCTTCAAAAAACTGGCAAAATTGGTGAATACGACCAAAAGATTTAATCAGTTTAATGTCAAAATTTAAGAGTTTACTTTTAAAATTAAAAAAAAATAAGTATTCAAAATTTTTTATTTTTAGTGGTTTTATTTTTTTCTTCGTTAAAGGATTAATTTGGTTAATCGTTATATTTTTTGCATACACTGGATTAGAAAATTTTTTTTAAAAAAGGACGTAAATCAGAATAAATAATTGAAGAAAATTTATCAAAACCGATAATGCGTGCGAATATTTAAATTTTTTTTCTTGATTACTGTCCCTAAATTTATTGATTAATGGCATTAATATAAAATTTGAAATTATAAATAATAAAGAAATTACAAGAATTAAAAAGAAATCAGTCGTTATTTGTTGAATGAGATAAAAGCATATAACGCATGTTAAGCTTAATGCTAGATTTGTTAGATAATAATATGGAAATATTTTTCTTATAAATTTTCTTGAGGCATTTTCATCTAAGACTGTGAAAATAATAGGCGCAACAATAAATGAGAAAAACAGCATGATACCGAGAATTCCAGACGCCAAATAATAGGGTATATTGTCAATTATCATTAAATAACAACTTCAAAACCTTCAAAGTTAGGAGCTCCGATATAAAGATCTTTATGTTGACTAGCATTTTTATGTGCCAATCTAAAAGCCTCTGATTTGGTCCAATTTATAAAATGATCTTTAGTTTCCCAAATACTATGAGAAGCATACAATGTGTAATCTTCAAACTTATTGCCTTTTATTAAATTAAAATTTTTAAAACCAGGAACTCCTTTAAGGTGAGTATCTCTATCTCTCCAAACTTTCTCAAAATTTTCCTCTTTTCCCAAAACAATTTTAAATCTATTCATTGCTATAAACATGTTTATTACTAGCATCTGAAATTAAAAGTTTTTTTTCTAATTTGTCGCATCATAAAATAAAAAAGTTAGACTATTTAAGATACAGAAAGGAAATTTATGAAAAAATTAATTATTATATTATCTTTAATTTGTTTTACAGGATCTGCATTTGCAGGATCTTGTCCAATGATGGCAAAACAAATTGATGAAAAAATTGCAGAGGCACAAAAACTTAGAGATGAGGGTATGAAAGCTCATGACTCTGGTAACCATGGAAAGTCTGAAGAATTATTAAATAGTGCTTTAGAACTTTTTAAAGGTTAATGAATTGAAAAAGGGGATTATATAATTTATATGTCCCCTTGTTCTAATAATGAAAATTTCTGAAAATAAAAAAGCTCCAAACTTTAAACTTCCCTCTACAAATGGTTCAATATTTGAATTAAGTAAGATTAAAAATAAAAATATAATTTTATATTTTTATCCTAAAGATGATACTCCTGGATGTACTTTAGAGTCTCGAGACTTTAGTAAACTTAATGGTTTAATATTAAAAAATAATACGGTCGTTTATGGTATTTCGGCTGATAATATAGATACCCATTTAAAATTTAAAAAAAAATATAAACTTAAATTTGATTTATTATCTGATGAAAAAAAAATAGTATTAAAAAAATATGGTGTGTGGGGCAAAAAAAAATTTCTTGGAAAAGAATATATGGGCATAATTAGAACTACTATAATTATAAAAGCTAATGGAAAAGTTCACAAAGTTTGGCATAATGTTCGAGTCAAAGATCATGCTAAAGAAGTTTTTCAGGAAATTAAAAATATTTAATTTTACAAATGAAAAAAGATAGATCTAAACCACTTATGCTATATGTGGCTGAAAAGATCTACACTAGTGTGACTAAAATAAAAAAAGATAATCCTAGTATCACTTTAATAGAAGCAATTGAAATGTTTTCAACTTCAAAAGAATATATAGAGATAAAATGTGGAAATTTTCATAACCAATTGTTTGATGACATAAAAGAAAATAATTATATTAATAAAGAAACAAAACTCAAAATTCCTGAAGAAACAATTAATCTGTTAAAAGTTCAAAAAGACTCGGTAATGGAAAAACTTAATTTTTCAAATAATACATATTTTGCAAAAAGTTCATTTCCTTTGTCGAATACTCAAAATTCTTTTGATCTGTTATGGCGGATGTGTGAAAGTTATGAGCTATGGTGTAAAGAAGTAGACAAAAAAGATCTGATTAAACTAAATATAACTGCTGAAAATTAATTCTTAAAGGTTCAAAAATCTATATATAAAAATTGTTCCAATAATATAAAGAAATATCCCGAAAAATCTTTGGACTTTTATTTTATCCATAGCATGTACTGTATTTGCTCCTACTCTAGCCATTATGGTTGTAATTGGAACAAAAATTAGAAAAGCTGGAATATTTATAAAACCGATACTAAATGGAAGATTTGTTCTCAATAAAGTTCCTGATGTAAAAAATCCAATCGCTCCAAATAAAGAAATTATAAATCCTATTGATGCTGCGGTGCCAATAGCCTTTTTAATAGAATAGCCAAAATACTTTAGTATTGGTACATTAATCATTGCCCCTGTAATTCCCATTGGTGCAGAAACAAATCCGGAAAAGAAACCTAATATTATTTTAGGCAATATATTAAATTTTGCTTTAAACTTTTTTGAGTTTTCCTGAATTAATAGTAAGTAGGCCCCAAAAAAATACACAATAACTGAAAAAAGTAGAACCAAGGTTTTTGTATTTAAAAATGAGGCTAATAATGTTCCAAATATAACCCCAATTCCTACAAATAAGCCAAATGTTTTTAATAAATTAAAATCTACTGCTCCATGTTTTTTATGTGTCATGACAGAAGCTGACGACGTCATAATAGTTATTGAAAATGCAGTACCAACAGATAGATGCATTATATATTGTTTATCAATAATTAATGTATCAAAAATAAAAAAAAGAAAAGGTACAGATATTAAACCTCCTCCTATTCCAAATAATCCAGCACAAAAACCAACTGGAATTGCAGCAATAATCATCAAAAGGATGAAAAAAATATAATTATTGGATGAAATTATATCAATCAAAAGGACCTACAAATATTTTGGTCTTTAAGATTATAAATATTTTTTAAGTTTATCTGAAACATTAATTTTTTTATTGTTAACGTAATTTTCGTGATTTTGTTCAATATCTTTCAGTTCATATAGGTAGTTCACCATAATTCCAAATGATCTTTGAAATCCAACCTCTGAAACGTTAGCATTAACATTTATATCATCTATTATTGCTCCATTACCTAGGTGAAATCTACTCACGTCATTAACAGGAAAGCCTTTTTTGTTTTTTTCATTTGTTAGATAATGCATTACTAATTTAATCATTGACTCTTTATTTTCTAAGATCCTAGTATCACCAATTTTTAAATCTGATGATTTAAGAAAATTGATACTCTCTGGCGGGAAACCAGTAATTGTTTTAATTTTTTCATCTTCTAAATATGAGAACCAGTCTCTAAAGCCGGGTATTGGTGATAAAGTTCCAAAGTTTTTAATGTGTGGAAGTTCTTCTTGAATTTCATAAACAACTCTCTTAATTAAAAAATTCCCAAGTGTAACTCTTGATAAACCCTCTTGACAATTACTAATAGAGTAAAAGGTTGCAGTATCATTTTTTTTATCACCTGCAGTTGTTGGTTTAAGTAATTCCTGTATTGACTTGCCTAAGCCTTTTGTTAAAGCAACCTGCACAAATATAATCGGTTCGTCATCGAGTGCTGGATGAAAATAGGAAAAAAATCTTCTATCTTCACCTAATCTTATTTTAAGATCATTCATATCTTTAATATGATGAACTCTCTCATACTTAATAATTTTTTCTAATATAGCAGCTTTTGTTTCCCAAGTTATTTTTTCTAACTTTAAAAAACCTGGATTAAACCATGATTTAAATAAATGCCTTAAATCATTATCTAGTGGGATAAGCTCTTGATTATCTTTAAGAAAACTTATTAAATCCTCTCTTATACTTAAAATTACAGGTGTTCCATAAGGCGCCATATTCATTCTTGTAAATAATTCTCTTCTTTGACCTTCAGCAATTCTAAATAATTCAAATAAATTTTTATCGTCTTGTTTTTTCTTATATATATCTATAGCTGCCTCTACCTTACTATGACTTGGTTTATATTTTTCGTTAATCTTTTTAAAAAATAACAATTTATTTTCATGAGACAAGGTTTGATATAAATCTGTTACATCTCTTGCAACTGTAATACCAAATGCAGCTCCTTTATTTGAAAGCAAATCATCACAAAGTGTAATTATAGCTTCGACATCATTTTTTTTTACAGCTGTGCTTTTTTTAAATAGTTTTTTCCCAGCGTCAGCAATTGATGAAATTATATCTTTTAAATTAAACATTTTATTATCTATATATTAATTAACTTATATTTAAATATTCAATAAATGATCTTACTGAAACAGCTATTAAAAATATTCCAAAAATCTTACTTAATAATTTTTTATCTATTCTATAGACAGCTTTAGCACCTAAGCGTGCCATTATCATTGTCACAGGAACAAATACCAAAAATCCTAACAAGTTTATATAGCCAAAACTAAAAGGCGTTGTTACATTATTAACAATTTTTCCTCCAGTAATCATTGTTATTGTGCCACTTACAGCGATTAAAAATCCTACTGCAGCTGCAGTTCCGATAGATTTTCGTATATCGTAACCAAAAGTTCTCATAAAAGGAACCATTAAAGAACCCCCTCCAATTCCTAATGGAACAGATATAAAGCCAATTATTACACCAGATATTTTTTTTACAAAGTCTGATATGGTTTTTGGATTATCAACCAACTTTTCTCTTAAAAAAATAAAAAATAGTCCAACCATAAAAGCAAAAATTGAGAAAAATAAAACTAAAGCAGGTGTTTTCATATTTACAGCCAAAAAAGTTCCAGCTATTACACCTGCAACTATAAATAGACCAAAAGACTTAACCATTTTAAAATCAACGGCATCATATTCCATATGAGTTTTGGTAGAAATAATTGATGTTGGAATTATTATTGCTAATGAAGTTCCAACAGATAAATGCATTCTTGTAACAATATCGAAATCCAAAACTGTAAAAGCATAATACAAAGCTGGAACCATAATTATTCCACCACCCACACCTAAAAGTCCAGCCATAAAACCAGCTACAGCTGCTGCTAATGCAAGAACTGATAATAAATTAATTATCTCATTTAAGTTTAAAGCTTCCATTAAGAGTTTGCCTGATTAGCCTTTTCGTTATTTTGCACAATTGTCATTATGTGTTTAGATTTTTGGAAATCAGAGTCTCTTGCCATCATATTATCACTTAAAAACTTCTTCCATTCTTTAGAACCAGGTTGACCAAAATAAAGTCCTACAGTATGTCTCATGACCTGGTTTACTTTTGTTCCAAGTTTAATCTCTTCCTCTAGATATTTGAGAATTTGTTTAACAATTTCCTCACGTGATGAAATATTTGAGTTTTTAAAAATAGCATTTTCAATATCTTTAAGGAAATACGGATTTTGATAAATTGCTCTACCAATCATAACACCATCACAAAAATTTAAATGTTTTTGTATTTGATCGGTGTCAGTAATTCCACCATTAATAATAATTTCTAAATCAGGATTTGATTTTTTAACATCATAAACCATCTGATAATTTAATTTAGGAATATTTAAATTTTGTTTTGGAGTTAAGCCTTTTAATATTGCTTTTCTTGCATGAAGAATAATTGTATTACAACCTGAGCTCTTCATTTTATTAATAAACATATTTAGATAGTCAAATTCCTCAGTATCGTCAAAGCCTATTCTGGTTTTTGCAGTCACTGGAATATTACAAGAGTTTTTCATTTCCGCTAAACACTCGGATACAAGATCTGGTTCTTTCATTAAACAAGCTCCGAAGGAATTTTTTTGAACCTTTTTACTTGGACAGCCTAAATTAATATTCACTTCGTCATAACCATAATCCTCAGCTATCTTTGCTACCTCTGCTAATTCCTTTTTGTCAGAACCTCCAACTTGTAAAGCTAATGGTTTTTCTAAATTATTGAATTTTAAAAGTTTATGTTTATCTCCACGTAAAACAGCTTTGGTTACAACCATCTCTGAATACAGCATCACATTTTTACTAATTAATCTTAAAAAGTAACGATCATGACGGTCGGTGCAGTCCATCATAGGTGCTACCGAAACTTTTCTATTTATTTTTTTTTTAGTATCCAAGTGCTTTACCCATAATTTTATCAGGTAACCAAGTAACGATCTCAGGAAATATACATAAAATTACTATAGCTAAAGCCATTATTATCATAAATGGTATAGATCCTTTTAAAATTTCTGACAAACTAACGTCTGGAGTAATTCCTTTTATAATATAAAGATTTAAACCTACGGGTGGTGTTATTAATCCAATTTCCATATTTATAGTAAATACTATTGCGAACCAATAAGGATCAAAACCTAATGTTGTAATAACAGGCAGTAATATTGCTGAAGTCATAACAATAACTGCAACTGGTGGTAAAAAGAAACCTGCTATCAAAAGAAATATATTTATTAGAATGAATACTACCCATTTGTTAGAGCTTAAATCAACCATGCTCTGCGCTAAAGATTGAGTTACATAAAGTTGTGAAAGAGTAAATGCAAAAAGATAAGAGGCAGCAATAATGAACATTATCATTACGCTTTCCTTCATTGAAACTTTAACTATGTTCCAAATCTTTTTGGGCTGATAAATTTTATAAACAACAGCAATTAATACAAAAACTAAAAATGCTCCTACACCAGATGCCTCCGATGGTGTTGCCACTCCTCCATAAAGAACATACAAAACACCCGCTATGATCGCTAGGAAAGGAAGAATTCTTGGTAATACTTCAAGTTTTTCTTTTAAAGTTGGTTTTACTCTATTTCTTAATGCTTTTGCTGCATCTTTATCAATAAAATAACTATGAATTAACGCCCATATAGCAAACATGCCTGCCAACATGAAGCCTGGTATAAGACCACATAAAAATAATCTTCCAATTGATGTACCTGTTGCAATTCCGTAAACAATTAAAACAATACTTGGAGGAATTAAAACTCCTAAAGTTCCACCTGCTGCTATTGTTCCCGTTGCGATTTGATCTGAATATCCTCTTTTTCTCATTTCTGGTATTCCCATTGTTCCAATCGCTGCACAAGTTGCGGGGCTTGATCCACTTAATGCTGCAAAAATTGAACAAGCTCCAATATTAGAAATTACTAGTCCTCCTGGTACTCTCCAGAGCCACCTATCTAATCCTGTATATAAATCTTTTCCAGCTGGAGAATTTGCTACAGCCATTCCCATTAAAATAAACATTGGTATAGAAAGCAAAACAAATGAGTTAAGTCCTGCAAAAAATGTTTCGGCAAAAACATCGAGCATTTGAAAACCTTCGAATGATACTAACAATGCAATCGAAACAAAACTCAAACCAAAAGCAATTGGAATCCCAGAAAAAAGTACCAATAAAGTAAATACTGCAACAATTAAAGCTATTATCAATGGATCCATTTAATTATAATCCTCATCATCAATTAATTTAATAATTTCCGCTATGTACTGTAATATCATCAATAAAGCACCTAGCATCATTGATGAGTATGGTATCCATAATGGTGGATCCCAAACTGTTCCGGTTGAGTAATTTTTGGTAAATGCCTCCTCTACCATTAAAAATCCAAAATAAAATAAAATTAAGAAAAATAACAAACTTATAGAAGATGTAAAAATTTTTAATCTAATAATATTTTTCTTTGATAAAAAATCGTAAATCCATTCCATGCTAACATGAGCTTTCTCACTAAGCACATAAACACTTCCTATAAAAGTTGAGGCAACTAATAACATAGTGACAAGTTCTGTTTGCCATGTGATTGCTCTTTGAAAAAAATATCTTTCAAAAACAAGCTCAACTATTACCAAGATTGATAAGAGTAATGCTAATACAGCAAAAGCACCACATGCTTTAGCTATCAAGTCACAAAACTGAAGATATTTTTTTTTCATAAAAAAAACCCCTATCTAAATGGTTAAATAGGGGTTTTTATATATTATTTTATTTAACTGATAAAGCCATTTCCATTAGCTTGTCACCACCTGGAACTTTGTCAGCAAATGCTTTGTGTGAAGATTGCTTAGCAATCTCTACCCATGCAGCATGGTCTTTTGCATCCATATATACTAACTTAACACCTGCAGCTTTGTAAGCCTCTTCAAACTTTTTATCTAAGTTTTCTACCTGTGCTGTCATATATTTTTCAGCTTTTTTTCCAGCTTTCATCAAAGCCTTTTGTTGCTTTGAGTTTAAAGCATCAAAAGATTTTTTTGACATAAGGATTGGTTCATACATAAACCATAAACCAAATTTTCCTGGAGGAGTTGCGCATGAAACTTGCTCGTAAATTTTATAACTTACAAAACTTCCTGAACTTGTGTTAGCTCCAGTTAATACACCTGTTTGAAGGCCAGTATAAATTTCAGATGAAGGCATACTTTGAATACCTGCTCCTGCCGCTTCTAACATTTGGTTAAATGCTTTACCTGCAGCTCTCATTACTTGTCCTTTAGCATCACTAGGATTTTTTATACATTTAGTTTTTGAAGCAAAACCACCACCTAACCAAGCATCAGATAAAACAACTACACCTGCATCATTTATGATTTTTTTAATTTCAGTCATCATTGGACCTTTATTAAATCTTAATGCATGCTTATGGTTTTTAACTGTTCCTGGCATTAAAGTAGCATCAAATTCTGGGTGGAATTTTGATGCGTAAGCTAATGGGAATGCAGAAATATCCAATTGACCAGTAGTCATTGGCTTCCATTGTTCTTTTGGTTTGTATAATGATTTAGCTGGATAAATTCTTATATCTATTCCAACGTTTGCTTTTTTGACTTCGTCTGCAATGATTTGAACCATTTCATGACGAGGGTCATATGATCCATCAGCTCTTGGAGTACCTGGCCATTGGTGACTAGCTTTTAAAGTTACCGCAAAAGCAGAACCAATAGTAGTGAAAACAAAAACTAATGAAGTTAAAAATAATGATATTTTTTTAAACATTATTATCTCCTCTATTATTATTTAATTAATGCATTAAAATGAAGATATTGATAAGAGTCAAGGCTACAAAGTACTTTTTTATGTTATGGATGGACCTTTAAAAAACCTTTTAGTTATAGATTTAACAAGAGTCTTGGTTGGACCTTATTGCACAATGATATTGTCAGATCTTGGAGCGAGAGTAATTAAAATTGAGGCGCCTGAAATTGGTGATGACTCAAGAAAGTTTGGACCTTTTATAAAAGATTACTCTGCATATTTTATGTCTTTAAACAGAGGGAAAGAGAGTATTGCGTTAAATTTAAAGAATGAAGATGATAAAAAAATTTTTGAAAAAATTTTGGCAAAAGCAGATATCCTTGTTGAAAATTTCAAACCAGGCACCCTAGAAAAATGGGGTTATGGTTGGAAAGATGTAAGTAAAAAATATCCAAAACTTATTTATGCTTCAGCATCTGGATTTGGTCAAACGGGTCCATTGAGAGAATTACCTGCTTATGACATGGTGGTTCAAGGTATGGGTGGTCTAATGAGTGTGACTGGTCAACCAAACTCAGAACCAACAAGAGTTGGAACATCGATTGGAGATATTACAGCTGGATTATTTACAGCTATAGGAATTAATGCAGCTCTTTATGATAGACAAAAAACTGGTAAAGGAATGTTTATTGATGTTTCAATGTTGGATTGTCAAATTGCAATTTTGGAAAACGCGATTGCGAGATACCTTGCTAAAAATGAAATACCAAAACCTATGGGATCCCGTCACCCCTCTATTGCACCGTTTGAAGCTTTCAAAACTAAAGATACCCATATCATAATTGCAGCAGGGAATGATAAGTTATTCGAAAAACTTTGTAATCTTCTTAATATACCAGAGATAAGCAATGATGAAAAATTTTCTGACAATTCCTCTAGGTCTAAAAATATGGATGAGCTGAAGAAAATTCTTGAAACTAAATTATCAAATAAAGATACTAGAGAATGGGTAAAAGAAATGGAGAAAGAAAGGATTCCATGTGGACCCATATTTAATATTAAAGAAGCTGTTGAAAATCCTCAAGTCGATGCTAGAAATATGATAGTAAAAGCTTATCATAAAGTTATTGGTGATTTTAAATTGGCGGGAAATCCTATCAAAATGTCAGCCTATAAAGATGAAAAAACTCGAGGTGATATACCAGATCTTGACGAACATAGAGATAAAATATTAAAAGAATTTAATTAAAAATATTAATGAGTTCAGATATTTATGATGGATAAAAAAAAGTTTTATATTAATGGTGAGTGGGTCAATCCTATCAAAGAAAATAATTTTAATGTTATAAATCCTTCAAATGAAGAAGTAAGTGCAGTAATTTCATTAGGTAGTTCAGAAGATACCAATGCGGCTGTAAAGGCTGCAAAAAAGTCATTTGATACTTGGAAAGAAACCTCTAAGGACCAAAGAATTAAACTATTAGAAAAATTATTAGAAATTTATAATTCTAGATGGGATGACATGACTAATGCAATTACTACTGAATTAGGATGTCCTAAAGATTGGTGTTCAGCAAATCAAACAGCGTCAGGTGCAGGTCACATAGAAGATTTTATTAAAAGACTTAAAGAATTTAATTTTGAACCAGGTTTCGATAAGGGATCTGTTAATCATATTATTTACGAACCTATAGGTGTTTGTGGTTTAATTACTCCTTGGAATTGGCCTATAAATCAAATTGCTCTTAAAGTTATTCCTGCTTTAGCAACTGGATGTACAATGATTCTAAAACCTTCAGAAATAGCACCGTTATCTGCAATGCTTTTTGCTGAAATGATTCATGATTCTGGTTTTCCTGCAGGTGTATTTAATTTGGTTAATGGTGATGGTCCTGGTGTTGGTACAGATTTGTCAGGTCACCCTGATATAGAAATGATTTCATTCACCGGATCAACAAGAGCTGGTAAGCTAATAACTAAAAATGCTGCTAATACCATAAAAAGAGTTTGTTTGGAGCTCGGTGGTAAAGGAGGAAATATTGTATTTGCAGATTCATATCCTGATGCTGTCAGAGATGGAATTAGAAATGTAATGAGTAATTCTGGTCAATCTTGCGATGCTCCTACAAGAATGTTGGTAGAAAAATCTATTTACGAACGTGCAATAAAAGAGGCTGCAGATGAAGCAAATAAAATTAAAGTTGATTTAGCCAATAAGTCAGGTGATCACATAGGTCCAGTAGTATCAAAAACTCAGTATGACAAAATACAAAGTTTAATCAAAAGCGGTATTGAAGAGGGAGCTAAATTAATTGCAGGTGGTCCAGATAAACCCAAGGACCTAAAAAAAGGATATTTTATAAAACCTACAATATTTGCAGATGTTAAAAATAGTATGAGAATAGCAAAAGAAGAAATTTTTGGTCCTGTCTTGTCAATAATGCCATTCGAAAATGAAGAAGAGGCAATTCAAATTACCAATGATACTGAGTATGGACTTGGAAATTATTTTCAAACTGAAGATAAAGAGAGGGCTAAAAGAGTTGCAAAAAAATTAAGATCTGGAATTGTTTATGTGAACCACAAACCTGCCGACTCTGGAACACCTTTTGGTGGATATAGACAATCAGGTAATGGAAGAGAGGGTGGTAATTGGGGATTACATGAATATTTGGAAGTCAAAACAATTACAGAGTGGAAATAGTTAAGTTCAGGAGGAAATGTGATTGGGTATGTAATGGTAGGCACAAGCAATCTTGAAAAAGCAATAAAGTTTTATGATGAAATTCTTAAAGTTTTAGATTTAAAAAGAATTGATACCGATAATGTTTGTGCGGGATATGGTGCGAAGGATGGTCCAGGTACAATAGAATTCTATGTAACGCTACCTTTTAATAAGAAAGAAGCTACAGCAGGTAACGGTACGCAAGTTTCTTTTATAACGCATTCAAGATCAACCGTAGACAAATTTCATGAGATTGGTTTGAAAATAGGTGGAAAGAGCGAGGGTTCAGGTGGTGAAAGACCTGAGGGATCTGGAGTTTATTATTCTTATATTCGAGATTTAGATGGTAATAAGATATGTGTATTCACAAATAATAAATGAATAATGATATGACTTACTCTAATATTAAAAAAAAATTAGAGAGTGGTAAAGTAATTATTTTAGATGGAGCTATAGGTGGTGAATTAGAAAAAGTAGGAGCTCCAATGGATAAAAATTTATGGGCGGGTAAATGTTCTAACGATTGCCCTGATTTAGTTTTAAAAGTTCATGAAAAATATATTGATGCAGGGGCAGATGTAATAACAACAAATACATATGCTTTAGCACCAATATCAATGAAGCAGTATGGATACAAAGATAATATAGCTAGCTGGAATATTAAAAGTGTTGAAATTGCAAAAACAGCAGCTAAGAATAGTAAATCGGAGATTGTAGTAGCAGGTTCAATATCTACTTATGGAAGCTGGTATAGACTAGGGCAAAAAACATTAAAAAAAAATTTTGAAGAACATTTAAAAATTTTAGGTGACACAGGAATTGACTTAATTATTTTAGAGGCAATGACATCAGAAGTCGACACTGTAAAAACTCTTATTGATTGTTCAAAAAAAGTAAATTTACCAACTTGGCTTTCTGTTTCTTGTGCGTTTGATTTAGAAACAAATAAAGTAATGCTTGGCTACCAAGAAAGCATTGGTAACACAAAGGCTGAAATATATGGTGATTTTGATAACGCAATTAAACAGTTTAGTTCAATGCATGATGGTCCAATATTAATTGCACATTCTGATATCAAGATCATAAATGATGCTATTAAAATCATAAAAAATAATCATCGGGGTTTTGTAGGAACTTATCCAAATAACGGATATTTTGAAAAACCACACTGGAAATCAATTGAAAACTTTACTCCAGAGAATTACTTGAATGAAGCAAAGTCTTGGGTCAAAAATGGATCCCAAATAATTGGTGGATGTTGTGGAGTGGGACCGGATTTAATAAAAGGTTTATCTGAACTAAAACAATGAACAAAACAGAGGATATTTTTAATAATGCAAAAAATGAAGTTCAAAAATTATGGGATAATCAAAATGAACTTTCTAACTTTGTTAAATTTCCAGATAATTTAATTTTAAAAAATATAAAGTCAAAAAAAGTACCCATTACTAATAGACTTTTAAATTGGAAAAACAATATAAATACTAATCATAAAGATGTACATTTAGCAATAAGTGCTTTATCACCATATGCAAAATGGGAACAAGGATACGATGAAAAAGATGTTGGTAATGATTTTTTAAACAAATATGGTTTTTTTGAATTAATAGGTCCTACAGGACACTATGAAACTTCAGAAATGGCATTATATGTAAATTTTTTAGATAAAAATGCATATTATCCTTGGCATAATCATGAAGCTGAAGAATTATATTTTATAGTATCAGGCAAAGCTAAATTTGAATGTGAAGATCAAGATATAGAAATATTATCATCGACAAAAACAAGACTACACAAAAGTTTTCAACCGCATGCAATTACAACAATTGAAAATCAAGTCTTAAGTTTTGTAATTTGGAAAAATAAATTTGAAAATGTTTCAAAAATCGTGAAAAGGTAAGATTTACTGCTTACTTACATTTTCTTTTGGAGATAAGACCACTGCAACTATCCCACCAAAAATTATCAAGGAACATCCAACAATCTGACGCCAGCCAAATGGTTCGTCTGTGAGAATACTAGAGCTTACAGCACCCACAATAATTTCTGATAAAAAGAGAATTGAACATATCCCCGCTCCTATTTGAGTTGGGGCCCATAGTATTATGATACCAGTGGGAATAAAGTAAAAAACCGAAATAAGAACTAAGAAAGTAGTCATTGAAATAAATGCATCCAATGACGGTACTGGTCCAAGATAGTCGACAAGTAAAAAACCAGCTAAAATATTAAATATCGTGCCGTAAACAAAAAATCCAAAAATTATTGGAAATACACCATCAGTTTTAATAACTTCTAATCTAATCATTCCTCCAGCGAACATAATTCCGCCAGCAAGAGCTAACCAGTCTCCTGCATTTTTAGGTAATGGAATGTTTCCTCCTTGACCAAAAACAACCCATAATCCCCCAAGAGCTAAGCTTAAACTGACCAGTCGTTGCCAACCATGTTTTTTTTTTAAAAATATCATTTCAAAAATAGTTGTCCAAACTGGTGTCATGTAAAACATTATTAAAGCTCTAACGACATCCGTTAAAAGAAAACTTAATGCATAACATATAAACCCTCCACCAATTAAAACGCCCATGGCAGGAAATTCAAATCCAGTGCCTCTTCTTTTAATTAATCTCCAAATTGCAATAGGCAGTAGTATCAAAGTTCCAATTATCATTTGAGATATTGTGCCCCAACCTCCAGTCAGACCACCATCCTCTAGAATTCTTTGTGGCAGCCAATATATTCCCCAAGCGCCGGCTGAGATTGCTAATGCTATTGAAATCTTGTAATGGTGAGGGTGTCTCATATTAATTAAATTTGGGTTTATTTTTACTAAAATTAAATGCCTCTTCATACATTTTTGTAAAAGAAAATAATTTTAAATCGTCTTTATTCTTACCTATAATTTGCATCCCCATTGGCATACCCTCTTCGTTGAAGCCAGCTGGTATTGTTATTGTAGGTAATTCTAAAAGACTAGATAATATGAAAACTTCAAGCCAACGATGATAGGTATCTAATTCAATATTATTTATATTTTTTGGAAATTGTAAGTTTTTATCAAAAGGGAAAATTTGAGCTGATGGTAAAGCTAAAAAATCCAAATTTTTAAAAATTAAATTTATTTGATTTATTAAATATTTTTTTTGCTCTAGGGCTAATTTTATATCCTCAAATTTAATTTCTTTGCCTTTATTGTATTCCCAAATTGCCTGATATGTCATTGAGTTAATGTCTGAAATATTCATAGCTAAAGTATCTTCGTAAATACTTTTAGCTCTTAATGTAGTCCAACTTTTCCACAAAATATCAGTGTTTATTTCTGATTTGATTAATTCTACTTTAATATTTATTTTTTCTAAATCTTTCATTTTATTTTCACAAATTGTTAATATATCTTTTTCTATATTGTAGTTGCCATTCATATTTGACAACCATCCGATTTTGAATGCTGAAAATTCTTTTTCACTAATATTTTTATTTCCAAACGAACCATTTAGATCGAAGGAAATTTTATCTAATGTGTCACTTCCAACAATTTGATCTAATAAAATTGACATATCATTTGGGTTTCTTGCAAAACATCCTGGTGTTGTGAGTAAAGGTAAATCTAAATTTTGAGCTGTGCGATCGACCGGAATTAAACCTGGTGTAGGTCTAAACCCATATATATTTGCATATGCTGCCGGCCCTCGACAAGATCCCATTTGATCTGTTCCATCAGCAAACGGCAATAATCCAGCGGCAACAGCTGAACTAGCTCCTCCACTCGATCCAGCTGCAGATTTAGATAAATCATAAACATTAGAGGTTGCTCCAAAAAGCCTATTAATTGTATGCCCTCCAACACCTAATTCTGCAGTATTTGTTTTTCCAATAATGATTGCTCCTTTGTTAATTAATCGTTTTACAAATAATGAACTTTTTTTAGGTTGATTATTTTTTGCTCCAGGAAAACCATAGGTTGTTTTAAAACCTGCTACGTCAGTTAAATCTTTAATTGCTATCGGTAATCCATTTAAAGGTTTATCAATTTCTTTGGCTTTATCCTTTTCGATAGCCTCCTTCATTATCAGTTCTCGATCTTTTTGAAGAACAATAGCATTTAAATCAGGATTTAATTTATCTATTTTATTTAAGTAATATTCAACAACTTCTTTAACTGAAACTTGACGACTAATTATATTTTTTTGTATTTCTTTAACTGAAAGATTTTCAAACATAAAAGCTTATCTAGCTTTTTTAATGCTTTGCATAACCATCTCTTTCATATCTTCGTAAGAAGCTTTTTTTGGATTGGTCGCATAAGCTTGGTCCTTCATTGCTTTTTTTGCAATTCGGTCTACACAATCTTCTGTTACTCCTATTTCACTTAAACTTTTAGGTATTTGAAGCCTATCTAACATTTTTTCAATATTATTTATAAAAGAATCAACAGAATGTTCTTTAAATTGCATTGCTTCTGACATACGTTTTACTTTTTCATCCATGTCATATAAATTATACTTAAGTACAACTGGTAATATGATTGCATTTGTTAAACCATGTTGTGTATTAAATTCTGCTCCGACCATGTGAGAAATAGAATGAACGTTGCCTAGGCCTTTTAAAAAAGCAATTCCACCTAAATAGGAACCAATATGCATCCCTCCTCGTGCTACTATGTTCTTAGGTTCTTCAACTGCTAAGTAGAGAGATTTTGAAATTAAAGATAAACTTTCTAAAGCAGATCCATCACATAATGGATGAAATCCAGGTACACAATAGCCCTCTATTGCATGAACCATTGCATCGACTCCGGTCCAGGCTGTCAAAGAAGATGGTAATCCTAAAGTTAATTCAGGGTCAACCAAAGCTAAAATAGGTCTTGCATCTGGATGCCACATACAAAATTTCATTCCCTCTTTGACATATGTTACCATAGCTGTAATTTCAGTTTCTGCACCTGTCCCTGCTGTTGTCGGTATTGTTATTATTTTTGGAAACGGGTTATCTTTACTTATCTTGGGTGGCGTTAGTTCAAATTCAAAATCTCTTAGTGGCACGTCGTTATTTGCTGTAAGGCATATTAATTTACCTCCATCCATTGCACTACCACCACCAATAGCAATTATTGAGTCGTGATTTCCATCTTTATATTTTTTGCAACCAACTGATATTTCATCTTCTCTTGGATTAGGAGATATC
>CACKBK010000014.1 GCA_902598425.1 uncultured Pelagibacteraceae bacterium
GTTAATATTTTGAATAATAGACTTATTATAAATCCAATATTTAATTAATAAATATGCTGTAAAAAACATAGCTGGTTTAAAAATTAAATATGTTGGAAAAACTCGAGCAGTTCTACTAATTGATGCACCACCATCAATATAAGGAAATATAAACCCAACTAAAACATCTTCCCTATTTGGGAATAGGTCGTGAAAATTTGTAATAATTATTAAACAAGCGTTTACCGCGATTAAAGGAATGATAAAAATCCAAATACTTAAGGATCTTACCTTCTGAATACTATCCATTTTGAGCTAGATTACTTTTTCTTATTTTTTTTTCTTGCTCTTCTCTTTTTTGAGCCCATTTTTCTTCGGCCTCTATGTTTCTTGGGATACCCCATAATCACCTCAATTTTAATATTTTATTGACTTATTTGACGGATATAGCATTGTCATCAAAACATATCAATTTTTTTATGGATAAATCGTTTAAAACGTTTTTAAAACACACCGCAAAAGATTTTCATAATCATTCAGTAAATCCTCCAGTAGTAAGAGCTTCTACAATAATTTTTAAATCAATGAATGACATTAGAAGAACGCAAGCTAAATATAAAAGAGATCCAAGAGGAGGGTATTTTGACTATGGTCGTCAAGGAACCTCTACCACACATATACTTTCAAAAATTTTAACGAGACTCGAGGAATCTTATCATGTATTTTTAACTCCAACTGGTTTTGGAGCGGTATTTTTAGCAATATTTAGTATCGTAAGACCAGGCGATGAAATTTTAACAGCAGATCCAGTCTATAATCCTACAAGAATGCTTACTCAGGATTATCTTACAGAATTTGGAGTTAAGACAACTTTTTATAATCCACATGATTTAAATTCCATCAAAAAGAATATAAGTAAAAAAACAAAATTAATTTTTGTTGAAAATCCGGGTAGCAATACGTTTGAATTTCAGGATTTAGCAAAAATTATCAGTATTGCAAAAAAGAATAAAATTTTAACTGCAATAGATAATACTTGGGCAACACCATACTTTTTTAAACCAATCAAATTAGGATTTGATATGGCAATAGTATCTGCTACAAAATATTATTCTGGACACTCTGATGTGATGGGTGGAAGTTTAGCTGTTACTAAAAAAGTTTTTAAACATGTGGAAAAAGCCCAAAAAATTACAGGTTTGAGATTAGGACCTGATGATGCATATCTTATTACAAGAGGACTCAGAACGCTAGATGTAAGATTGGACAAGCATGAGGAAAACGCTAAAAAAGTTGCAGCATTTTTATCCAAAAATAAAAAAATTAAACTTCTTTATCCTTACAAAAAAGGGTCATTTAATTATAAAATGTGGAAAAAATATTACTCAGGAGCCTCTGGTTTAATGGGTATTAAAATAAAAACAAAAAATAAAAATTCAGTAATTAAATTTGTAAACTCTTTAAAATTATTTGGTTATGGATATAGCTGGGGTGGTTTTGAGAGTCTTGCTTTACACCAAGGAAAATCTGAGAGAGGTAATAGAAAATATTTAAATTTAGATAATGATGAAAGATTAGTAAGATTACATATAGGACTTGAGGACCCAAAAGATTTGATTGAAGATTTAAGGAAATCCCTTAAATTCATTAAATGACAACTGAAAAGTTCATCAGAAACAATACTGCCTTAATAACTTTAATAGCTGCATGTCTTGTTGTTTTAATCTCACTTAGCGTAAGACAGGTATTTGGGATGTTTTTTATGGATTTCAATACAGATCTAGGAATAACAAATACCGAATTTGGACTAGCAATTGGTATCCAAATGTTAGGATGGGGTCTTTCTGGTCCAATATTTGGTGCTATTGCTGATAAGTATGGAGGACACAAGGCTATAAGTTTAGCATTTTTATTTTATATTTTGGGGATATACTTTTTATTTGCTGGCCCAAATACAGGTATTTATTTTCAAATGAGTTTGGGTGTGTTGATTGGAATTGGATGTGGCGGCACAGCAATAAGTATACCGATGTCAGTTGTTGGAAAACATTTTCCTTTGTCAAATAGAACAATTGCAATGAGCATCGTTACAGCCGTTGGCTCATTTGGATATTTCATCTCTCCACTTTTTACAAATTATTCTTTAGAGAATAATGGCTGGGTTCAGACTTTAATTTACTTTATGATATTCTTAATTGTAGGTTTGATTGTAGCATTTTTTGTAAGGTCTCCAAATTTAAGTGAGTCTTTAGAAAAACCTACTGACCAAAATACTTTAAGCGCACTAAAAGAAGCATTTCAAACTAAAAGTTATGTATTACTTGTAGCTGGATTTTTTGTATGTGGATTTCATATTACTTTAGTTGGAACCCACGTTCCAAAATATGTAATTGATAGAGGCCTAGATGATTGGACTGCAGCAATGATCTTATCTTTAATAGGTTTATTTAATATATTTGGATCACTTTTAAGCGGTTATCTTTCAACTAAAATGAGTAAAAAAATAATTTTAAGTGCAATTTATTTGTTGAGAGGTGTATCTATCTGTTTATTCATATTTACACCACCAAGCACTATAAGCTCAATAATTTTTGGAGCCAGTTTTGGTTTTTTATGGCTATCAACAGTTCCAGCGACTAGCGGAATAGTAGCTCATATATTTGGAACAAAGTATTTGGGATTATTATACGGATTGGTTTTCCTTAGCCATCAGGTTGGTTCTTTTTTTGGAGCTTATTTAGGTGGATTATTTTATGATTTATACGGATCTTATGACTATGCGTGGTATTTGGCAATTGCATTGTCTATATTTGCTGGTTTAATACACTTACCAATAAAAGAGCAACCAGTTGAGAGATTACAAAAAGCATAAACTAAAATTTAATCCATTTTTAGAAAGACTTTATCAGTCTGATAAAGCACTTATTATTTACAAAGTTGATGGCGGTTATAATATCTATACAGATTTTTCAAAAAAAATTATTTTAAATAATAAAAATATTAATAATTTTTTAAATAAGTTTAATCAAAAACGACCATGTAAAGAAACTGATCTATATATTGGTTTTTTTGGATATGAGATTTTATGCAATCTATTGAATATAAAAATAAAAAACCAAAAAAGGATTAATTTTTACAAAGGCATATTTTATAAACCAGAAACTATAATCAAAATAAGAAAAGACATAAAAATTGTTTCAAGGATTAAAAAATTTAAATTTAAAAATTCATTCCATGACACACAAATACTCTCATCTTTTAAACTGAATATTGATTATAAAAAATATAATAAAATATTTAATATTTTCTCTAAAAAAATAAGGCAGGGTGAAACCTACCAAATAAAAATATGCACAAAGTATAAAAATAAATCAAAAATAAACCCTGTTAACTTTTTTTGGAAATTAATGAAAGTAAATGCTGCTCCAGAATCATTTATGATTAGAGATAAAGATTATTCTATTGTTAGTTGTTCCCCAGAAACATTGATAAATAAATCTAACAATAAAATTATTACAAAACCAATAGCGGGCACTTTAAAAAAATTAAATAAAATAAATATTAATAAAGCATTAAAATTCTTTAAAAATAATAATAAAGAAACAAAAGAACATAATATGATTGTTGATATGGAAAGAAATGATCTTTCAAGAGTATGCAAACCAGGCTCTGTCAAAATTTTAAGGGAAAAATTTGTTGAGGAATATAAACATCTTTTTCATTATGTTACATCAATACAAGGAACACTTAAAAAAAATATTACAATAAAGGAAATTATAAAATCAATGATGCCAGGTGGTTCAGTTATAGGATGCCCAAAAATTAGAACGCTTGAACTTTTAAATAATCAGGAAAAAGAAGATAGAAATATTTTTACTGGGAGTTTTGGATATATAAAATTTAATCAAGATATGAGGTTTAATATAATTATAAGATCAATTTTAAATTTTAAGAAAATTTCCGAAATATCCGCAGCCTCTGGTGTAGTTTTAGATAGTAATTCAAAGAAAGAGTTTAATGAAAACTTCTTAAAAGCAAAATCTTTGTTGGAGCTGTACAAATGATCTATATTATTGATCACAAAGACTCTTTCACCTGGAATGTGGTTCATCAATTTTCAAAATTTGATGAGGTTTATTGTTCTAACTTTGACGATATAAATGAAAATAAAATCCGTGAGAGTAATACTATAGTTCTTTCACCTGGCCCAGGTTCTCCAAAGGATTATCCAATGACTTCAAAAATATATAAAAAATATAAAAATAAAAAAAAAATAATTGGAATATGTTTGGGGTATCAACAAATATTGTTTTGCGAAAAAGGTAAGATTGTTCAACAAAAGAGAATTTATCACGGATATCAATCGAAAATAAAAATCACATCACAAAGTAAATTATTTAAAAAAAATAAAACTTTTTTTGTTGGAAGATATCATTCTCTTAAATTATATGAGCCTTATAATTCAAAAGATATTAAAATAACAATGAGATGTTCAAAAACAAACATAGCAATGGGTTTTGAGGATGTTAAAAATAATATATTTGGATTTCAATTTCACCCAGAATCTTTTTTAACAAAAAATGGCGACACTATTATTAAAAAAATCCTATCTAATTAAAGATCTAAAAGAAATAAAATTTAAAGATCTTTGGAATGATCATGGTATTTTCACAACTATGCGAGTTATGGGCAAAGATAAAAAAATTCTTTTTTTTAAAGAGCATATTGAAAATTTAATAAGATCATTAAAAATTTATGGATTAAATAAAACAAATCTTAAAAAAAATATTTTTAAAATTATTAAAAATAGCTTATCTAAAAATACTAATTATAATCACCTTTTGAGAGTAGCAATAAATAAAAAAATAATTTCAATCTCATTAAGAAAAAGATATAAACCTAAATTAAATTTTAAATTAAAATTATTAAATTATAAAAGAATAGATCCAAGTCATAAAAATCTTAAGTATAAAAAGATATTAAGCTATTTAAAAAAGCTAGATAATACAGAGTATGATATAGCGCTTCACAAGAATAAAAAATTTTTAGAGACAGGTACTTCTAATTTATTATTTATTAAAAACAACAGAGTATACTCACCCAAAAATAATTTTTATAGTGGTATTACATTTAAATTTTTTTGTAAAAAAATTAAAATAAATTTAAGAGACATCTATTTAAAAAATATCAATAGCTTTGACGAAATCCTTTTAATAGGATCTGGTAAAGCAGTAACATCAGTATTTAGAATAGATGAATTGAAATGGAAAAGAAAAAGTCTAAATTTTTTTAACAAGTTTAACAAAATTTATCAAAAAAAAATTAATTATGCGTGATCCAAATAACCCTTGTTTATTTTGTAATATCAATAGCAAAGATTTAGTATTTGATAATGCATTCGCCTTTGCAAGTTTTGATAGTTATCCTGTTTCAAAATATCATTCTCTAATAGTTCCTAAAAGACACATTTTAGATTATTTCGAACTTACTAATGATGAACTATTAGCATGTAATGATCTGATAAAAAAAATTAAAAAAAAAATTCAAAACGAAGATAAAACAGTTGACGGTTTTAATATTGGTACAAACTCAGGGGTAGCAGCTGGTCAATCTATAATGCATTGTCATATACACTTGATTCCAAGAAGAAAAGGTGATGTGGACAATCCACAGGGTGGAGTTAGGGGTGTAATACCATCAAAACAGCACTATATTAGAAAAAAGTAAATATTTTACTTATATTAACAACCTTAAAATGTGTCTATATCACTGTTGAACTAAAACTTTATCTGTATTAGAAAGTTCAAAATATTATGATAACAACAAATCCTTTTTCATTACTTTCAGAAACAATACCATCAATTGCATTACAAGCTTTTGTATTAGTAATGATTGGATTGGTTGCTGCTGGAACAATTTTGGATATCATCCATAAAAAAAATGTAAAATATTTTTTCAATAATGCAAAAAAAGCAAAAAAAAATGCAACAAGAGAATTAGGGACTGGTGAAAGAATAGCTATCATCGGAAAAACAATCGTACACGACATTGGAACAACTTCTGAGTTAGGAATGGGTAAAAGAAGAATTGCTCATGTCTTAGGAATGTATGGAACAATTTTATTTTGGGCTGGCTCAGCTGTAATGATATTTTGTTATTCATCAGTTAATGCAGAAACACCAATTTTTTGGCCGGCTATATGGCACTTAGGAGCGTTCATGACTTGTCTTGGTGGCTTTTGGTTTTGGTTTTTTCTAAGAGTTGATGTAGCTGCAGAAGCTCACTCAGTTTTTAGAATCATTCAAGCAGATTTATTTGTGTTAGCACTTCTGGCGTCTTCACTGTTTGGATTATTGTGGTCATTTTTTCAAGCAAACGGCATGTTTGGCTGGGACACTTTATTTCTAGTTCTATTTGCTGTTTCAAATATAGTTCTATTTGGGGGGGTATATTGGTCAAAATTTGCTCATATGTTTTATAAGCCTGGAGCTGCTATACAAAAAAATTTAGCAGAGGCAGATGGTTCTAGAGATAATCTACCAGCGCCAGCAGATGCTCCAGAACAGTTTGGCTTAGGGATAAAAAGAGAGCAACCTAAACATTATTAATATGATACAATTGAAAGGAAAAAATTAATTATGTCTACTTTTGTTTATATGACTAGATGTGATGGATGCGGACATTGTGTAGACATTTGTCCATCAGATATCATGCACATCGATGAGACTATTAGAAGAGCAAAAAATATAGAACCAAATTTTTGTTGGGAATGTTATTCGTGTGTTAAGGCGTGTCCTAACCATGCAATTGACGTAAGAGGTTATGCAGATTTTGCTCCAATGGGTCACAGTGTTAGAGTAAGAAGAGAAGAGGAAAAAGGAACAATTTCTTGGAGAATAAAATTTAGAAATGGTACAGAAAAAAACTTCGTATCACCGATCACAACAAAACCTTGGGGAAAATTTATTCCTAAACTTGCAGAAGCAGATACACCCAACCAAGGTGAAATAAACTCTCAAATTCTTTATAATGAACCACACGGTTTAAATACAAATAAAGATTTACCGACTGTAGATAAAAGTAAATTTAAAAAAGGGGTTTACTATTAATGCCAAAATCAAAGACAGTTTACGAAGATTGTGACGTACTAGTTGTTGGTGGAGGAATGGCTGGAACAGGTGCAACTTTTGAAGCACGACACTGGGGAAGAGATTTAAAAATTATTTGCGTCGAAAAAGCAAACATAGATAGAAGTGGAGCAGTTGCACAAGGGCTATATGCAATTAATTGTTACATGGGAATGCAATGGGGAGAAAACCAACCTGAGGACCATGTTCGTTATGCAAGAAATGATTTAATGGGTCTTGTTAGAGAAGACTTAGGTTACGACATGGCCCGTCACGTTGACTCAACAGTTCATATGTTTGATGAGTGGGGTTTGCCAATGATGAAAAATAAAGAGACAGGCAGATACCAAAGAGAAGGAAAATGGCAAATTATGATCCACGGCGAAAGTTATAAACCAATCGTTGCTGAAGCAGCAAAAAAATCTGCTGATAAAATTTATAATAGAATAATGATCACTCATTTATTAATGGATGAGACTAAAGAAAATAGAGTAGGTGGTGCGGTTGGTTTTAATATGAGAACTGGAGACTACCACGTATTTAGATCCAAAACAGTCATTGTTGCAGCTGGAGGAGCATCACACATATTTAAACCAAGAGCAGTTGGTGAGGGTATGGGAAGAACTTGGTACGCACCTTGGTCTAATGGATCTGCTTACGCACTTCCAATTGCTGCCGGGGCAAAAATGACTCAAATGGAAAATAGAATTGTTTTGTGTAGATTTAAAGATGGATATGGTCCTGTTGGTGCATATTTTTTACATTTAAAAACATACACTCAAAATGCAAATGGGGAAAACTATGAGAAGAAATGGTACAATCAAACCAAAGAATTAGTAGGTGAGTATATAGATCATCACCCAACTCCAACTTGTTTACGTAATCATGCTTTTGTTCAAGAGGTAATGTCAGGTAATGGACCTATTCACATGGTAACAAAAGAAGCATTTCAAGATCCACACCTTGAGACTGTTGGATGGGAAAACTTTCTTGGGATGACAGTAGGCCAAGCTGTAGTTTGGGCGTCACAAAATATAGATCCAAAATATACTAACCCAGAACTAACAACATCCGAGCCATATGTTATGGGTTCTCACGCAACATGTTCTGGTGCGTGGGTAAGTGGACCTGAAGATTTATCGCCACCTGAATATTTTTGGGGTTATAATAGAATGACAACCGTCGAAGGTTTATTTGGAGCTGGAGATACAGTTGGTGGTAGTGCACATAAATTCTCATCAGGATCTTTCACTGAAGGAAGGTTAGCTGCTAAAGCTGCTGTTAAATATATTGAAGATAAAAAAGCTGAAGATTTAAATGTTTCAAGCAAACAATGTGAGGATTTTAGAGAAGTTATTTATAAACCATTAGAGAACTACACTGTTGGAAGAAACGAAATTACAGGTGGTACAGTATCTCCTAGTTATATTTCTCCAATCCAGGGACTTCAAAGACTTCAGAAAATAATGGATGAATACGTAGGTGGTATCTCAGTAAACTACATGACAAATGAAAATCTACTTAAAAAAGGGTTGGAATTGTTAGATTGGTTAACTGAGGACTTAGAAAATGTTGGAGCTGAGGATTATCATCAATTAATGAGAGCGTGGGAACTAAAACACAGAACATTAACTTCGCAGTGTGTAACTGAGCATACTTTATTTAGAAAAGAAACTCGTTGGCCAGGTTACTATTACAGAGGCGATTATATGAAATTGGATGATGAGAATTGGCATTGTCTAACAGTTTCTAGAAGAGACCCAAAAACTGGTAAGTTTACAATGGAAAAACAACCCGTTTATCATATTATTGACGAAAAAGAGAAAAAGCAGGCTTCTTAATTTTAATTGTTAATCATGAGCTTAATCGAAAAGTCAGATGAGGATATCATCAAGATAGCCGACCCTATTTGGAATAATCTAGTAAAATCCTCAAACATAAAAGATTATGGAGGATTTACTAAAGATTTTTCATCACAAATGCTTTACGGAGCCAATGAAGTTGAGCTTGGCAAACAATGGGCAAATAACGATCTAATATCAAGTCTCAAAGAAAATTGTAAACCCATGGGCTGTTTGAGAAGGGGAGCCTATGTAACAGTAATCTATAAACAAAACAGTTCTAAGATACCTGGTGACTTTATCGGTAGACTTGTTCTGGGAGAAGAAGGTGGTGATATAAAGGTTTTTGGAGCCACAATATTTTAATAAAAAGTTTTAAATCTTTTAATTATAACTTGCAATATTAGGCATATTCGTGTTATTCAAAATTATGCTTAAAATTTTAGATATAAAAAAAACATTTAAGCATATCCCACAAAATTTTAATTCTTTTAATTCAAAGATACTTGTGTATTTGGGTTTAATTGCCTATTGGGGGGTAATTTTAGTAGGAACTTTTTTTCATATTAATTAGTAATCATAAGTTGACTTTAATATTTTACAGGAATAATTATTCCTAATGGAGTATTTTCTTCCAATTGCAGAAGTCTATGTAAGTTTACCTTTAATATTTCTTTTAAGTTTATTTGTAGGAGTTTTGTCAGGTCTTTTTGGTGTTGGTGGAGGATTTTTAATGACTCCGTTTCTTATTTTTATGGGTATTCCACCAGCTTATGCAGTCCCTAATGAAGCTAATAATATTTTGGGAACTTCAATATCGGGATCAACAACTCACTATTTAAAAGGAACTTTAGACTACAAAATGGGTTTGATGATAGTAGTTGGAGGCACTGCGGGAACTTTACTTGGAATTTTAACTTTTACTTATTTTAAAGATATTGGAAAAATCAATGTCGTTATTTCATTATCTTATATGTATATACTTGCAATAATTGGAACGTTAATGCTTGTTCAGGGTATCACAGAAATAGATAGAGCTAGAAAAAAAATTATTGTTAAAAAAAAACTCCATGAACATTATTGGATTCATGGATTACCATTTAGAATGAAATTTAAAAAATCGAAACTTTACGAAAGTGCTTTCACGCCAATAATAATAGGATTAATCGTTGGATTTATTGCAGCGATAATGGGTATTGGTGGAGCATTTATTCTTGTTCCTGCAATGATTTATATAATCGGAATGCCAACAAAATTAATTCCAGGAACGTCATTATTTGTGACTATTTTTATAAGTGCAATTGTGACTGTTTTACATGCTTTTAATTACGGATCAATTGACCTTATTTTAGTTACTGTATTAATATTAGGATCAATTTTAGGTGTACAAGTTGGTCAAAAAATCGGAGAGAAAGTAGATAGTTCAGAATTTAAAACAATTTTAGCTATTTTGTTACTTTTAGTAGGAATAGCCGTTGCATATGACTCTTTTTTTGCAGAACAAGCTTACAATGAGACAAAAAAAATTGGTACTGAAACATTAGATCCAATAGCAACATTCGTTAGAGATCTGTCTAAAGAAATGCCTATACTTTATGGAATGTTTTCAATTGTATTGGCTCTTGTGCTTGGTGTGGGTGCGGCAATCTTGAGAAGATTTTTATCAAATATTAGAAAGAAATATATACATACCGCACCGCCTGCTTCACAAAAGTAATTTTAATCAGTAAAAAATTTGTTAAAAGTAATTATGAAAAAAATTTTAATTTTCTTTTTTTGCATCTTCAGCTTCAGTGCTGTTGCAATGGAAAAAAATACTACTTTTAATAAAGATATATTTACAAAAGCACAATCTGACGGAAAAATAGTAGTAGTTAGTTCTTGGATTAAATATTGCAGTTCATGTGCCAGCCAAATGAAAATTTTGCAAAACGCAGAAAAAGATTTTAAAAATATTCAGTACCTAGCTTTTGATGTAAAAAATAAAGAAATTTCAGATTTTCTAAATGTGAAGTTTCAAACTACACTGTTAATTTTTAAAAATAATAAAGAGGTTTATAGAAGTATTGGAGAAATAAGTAAGGAAAAAATTTACAAGGCGATTGAATCCTCAATATAATTTAAGCACTTCTATAGAGTTTCGTCATCACAAACTCTTTGTGTCCCAGAGCCTCTGCACAAGTAAGTCTACCGTTAGCAACTCTTAAAGTTGCCTTTATCAATTCATCTCCAGCTTGATCAAGATTCATTTGACGAGAAAGTATTTTTGAAACATCTACATCTATGTGTTCACTCATAGTTTTAGCTGTTAATGGATTTGCTGTTAACTTAATCACCGGCTCAATTGGGTTACCAATAATATTTCCTTGTCCAGTCGGAAATAAATGAATATTAAAACCACCTGCAGCTTGCAATGTTACGCATTCAGCTGCAGCAGATGAAGTATCCATAAAATATAATCCTTTTCCCTTTGTAGGTTCTTCAGCAGGTTCTAAAACATCAATAAATTGTCTAGACCCAATTTTTTGAAAGTTTCCAAAAGCTTTTTCCTCAATTGTGGTTAGCCCTCCAGCTATATTCCCTGCTGTTGGTTGGCTCTCCGACAAATCATCAGTTGCCTCTTTTAATATAAAATCATTATAATCGCTCCAAGTTTTCATAAATTTCTTTTGAGCTTCAGGAGTTTTTCCTCTTTTGGCACACACTGTTTCAGCGCCAGTTAACTCTGAAGTTTCGCCGAAACATAAATGAACACCAAAAGGTTCTAATTTATCCATTAAATTTCCAACGGTAGGGTTAGAAGCAAGTCCGGATGTTGTATCTGACTCACCACATTTTACTGAGATCCACAAATCGCTCATCGGACATTCTTCTCTTTGTTTTTCTGATGCCCACATTGAAAACTCTTGTGCCTTTTTTGAAACTTTTGCAATCGTGTCTATATCACCAACTCCCTCAATACTAAAACCTTCTACTGGCTTGCCAGTTTTTGCAATAGCATCTACAATTCTTTTTGTCCACTTTGGCTCAATTCCAATAACAATCACTGCTGCAACATTTGGATTTTTTCCAGTACCGATCATTGTTCTAAAATGCAATTCTAAATCTGCCCCAAACTGAAGTCTTCCATATGAGTGGGGAAGTGCAATTGTACCTTTTATATTATTTGCTACTGCTTCAGCACATGCGTTTGAAATATCATCAACTGGTAAAATAATTACATGGTTTCGAGTACCAGCTCTTCCATTTTCTCTTTTATATCCTAAAAAACTTTTTGGTATTTCCATATTACCACTTTTTTGTTTTTACGTTATGAACATGAACATGCTCACCTTTTTTTATATTTTTAACTACCTTTCCAATATCGTGCCCATATTTTAATATTGTGTCTCCCTCTTTCAAATCGGTCATTGCTATCTTATGTCCCAGGGGTATTTCGCTGATAGATTGGATTTTTGCTGACTTATCATTTTCCATTATCCAGCAATTACACTCTTGATTTGGCTTAATTTTTTCGATTACTACTACCCCAACGTTGTCTTTTTCATCGTGGATTATGACTTCTGTACTGCTCATTATCTATTTCTTGTTTGAAATTCCTGATATCTTATATATTAATCACATTCATTAACAAATAAAAAATTATAGAGAATTCTTATGACTAAAATGACTACAGAAGAAGCTTTTATAAAAGTTCTACAAATGCATGGCATAGAACATGCATTTGGTATTATTGGTTCTGCGTTCATGCCTATATCAGATCTATTTCCTAAAGCTGGAATTACTTTTTGGGATGTTGCGCATGAAACTAACGGGGGATTAATTGCTGATGGTTACACAAGAGCAACAGGTAAAATGTCAATGGTAATTGCTCAAAATGGCCCAGGTATAACTGGATTAGTAACGCCAATAAAAACTGCTTACTGGAATCATACACCACTTTTATTAGTCACTCCACAAGCTGCCAATAAGACTATGGGCCAAGGTGGCTTTCAAGAAGTAGAGCAGATGAATTTATTTAAAGACATGGTTTGTTATCAAGAAGAGGTAAGAGATCCATCAAGAATGGCAGAAGTATTAAATAGAGTTATTGAAAAAGCAATTAGGGGATCTGCGCCAGCACAAATAAATGTTCCAAGGGACTATTGGACACAAGTAATAGATATTGATTTACCACCAATAGTTAGATTTGAAAGACAAGGTGGTGGAAAAGATGCAATCGATCGTGCAGCTAAATTATTATCAGATGCAAAATTCCCAGTAATATTATCTGGAGCTGGAGTTGTTATTGGAAATGCTATTGAAGATTGCAAAAAACTAGCGGAAAAATTAGATGCTCCAGTTTGTAACGGTTACCAACACAATGATAGTTTTCCAGGAAGCCATCCATTAGCGGTTGGACCTTTAGGATATAACGGTTCAAAAGCTGGCATGCAACTGATCTCTAAAGCTGATGTTGTATTAGCATTAGGAACTAGATTAAATCCGTTTTCAACTTTACCTGGTTACGGAATAGATTACTGGCCAAAAAATGCAAAGATTATTCAAGTTGACATGAACCCAGATAGAATAGGGCTTACAAAAAAAGTTACTGTTGGAATTTGTGGTGATGCAAAAATGGTAGCACAACAAATTTTGGAGAAATTATCTAAAAATGCGGGAGATAACGGTAGAGAAGAGAGAAAAAACCTAATTCATCAGACTAAATCTGCGTGGTTACAAACTTTAACTGGATTAGATCATGAGGAAGATGATCCAGGAACTGTTTGGAACAAAGAAGCAAGAGAAAGAGATAAAGATAGAATGTCTCCAAGACAAGCATGGAGAGCAATACAAGAAGCGATGCCTACTGATGTAATTATATCAAGTGATATCGGAAATAATTGTGCGATTGGTAATGCTTATCCAACATTTGAAAAGGGAAGAAAATATTTAGCACCTGGATTATTTGGTCCTTGTGGATATGGCTTTCCAGCAATTCTTGGTGCAAAAATCGGTTGTCCTGATACACCTGTTATTGGTTTTGCTGGAGATGGAGCTTTTGGAATCAGCATGAATGAAATGAGCTCATGTGCGAGAAAAGAATGGCCAGCAATCACAATGGTTATTTTTAGAAATTATCAGTGGGGTGCTGAAAAAAGAAATTCAATTTTATGGTTTGATGATAATTTTGTTGGTACCGAACTTGATCCAGAATTAAGTTATGCAAAAGTAGCAAATGCTTGTGGTTTAAAGGGTGTTACAGTGAAAACAATGTCAGAAACTACATCAGCTATTAAGCAATCATGCGAAGATCAAAAAAAAGGAATTACAACTTTTATTGAAATTATTCTTAATCAGGAATTAGGGGAACCTTTTAGACGAGATGCAATGAAAAAACCAGTTGAAGTTGCTGGTATCAAAAAAGAGGATATGAAGCCCCAGATTTCTGAAAATAGTAGATGAATTATAACAAAAAACTTCAACTAATAAAAAAAATATTTATTCAAAAAAAAAGCAAGAACAAAAAATTTACTTATCCTCTTTTAACAGATGGATACTCAAGTTCTGATTTACAAGAGGCATCAAAAGTATTGTTAAATGGCAGACTGACCATGTCTAATATTACAAAAAAGTTTGAAAAGTATTTTGCAAAAAAAGTCGGGTCAAAGTATGCACTGATGGTAAATTCAGGCTCGTCTGCAAATTTGTTAGCTTTATTTTGTTTAATTAATCCGTATAAAAAAAATAGACTTAAAAAAGGTGACGAGTGTATTGTTCCATCACTATGCTGGTCTACATCTTTATGGCCAATTATTCAGGCTGGTTTAAGTCCTGTTTTTGCTGATGTAAATCTTGAAACCTTTACACTAGACTTAAAAAATATAAAAAAAAATATTACCAAAAAAACCAAAGCCATAATGATATTGAATGTTCTTGGTAATTGCTCTGAACTAGATAAGATCAAAAAATTTTGTAATAAAAGAAATATTTATTTGATTGAAGACTCTTGCGAGGCACTTGGTTCAAAATACAAAAATAAATATCTTGGAACTTTTGGCAATTTTGGAACCTTTTCCTTTTATTACTCACATCAAATTACATCTGGAGAGGGAGGAATGATAGTTTGTAACTCCAAGCAAGATTTTAATATATTAAAATCACTCAGAGCACATGGTTGGGACAGAGAGATAAATAAACAAAATGTTAAAGATTTTAATTTTATAAATGAAGGTTTTAATTTAAGACCATTAGACTTAACAGCTTCTATTGGATTTAATCAATTTAAAAGATTAAATAAATTAAAAAGCACAAGGGCTAAAAATAGAGATAATTTAATTAAGTCCCTAAAATTGTCAAAAAAATGGAGTAATCAATTTTCATTTTTTAATCCTCAAAAAAATCTTGACCCTAGTTGGTTTGGTTTTCCATTGATGATTAATAAAAATAAAATAAAATCTAAAAAAAATTTTCTAAATTTTCTCAATAAAAATCGTATTGAAACTAGACCAATAATAAGTGGAAATTTTATTAACCAGCCAGCAATCAAAAAATATAAGATTAAATATAAAAGAGGTGATTTAATAAACTCACAAGATATAGAAGATAGAGGTTTTTTTATAGGTTTACCTACAGAAATTCTTGACAGATCAAAAATAAACAAGATTACAAATTTGTTGCTTAATGTTAATAATTTCTAATGTTAAAATGTGGAATTACTGGTGCAACAGGTGTTTTGGGTAGACGGATTATTAAAAAATTACCTTATAAATTTTCCATTTTTAAAAAAAACATTGAAAACTTCAAAAAAGTTCAAAAATGGGTTAATTCAAATAAATTAGATATAGTTTTACATTTAGCAGCTATCGTACCAACAAATAAAGTAAATAAAAATTTTAATAAAGCAAAATCTGTCAATATTTATGGTACCAAAAATTTAGTTAGAGCTATCTTAAAAACTACCAACCCCCCTAAGTGGTTTTTTTATGCCTCGACATCTCACGTTTATCCATCCTCTTTGAAGAAAAAAAAGTTTTCTGAAAATTATAAAGTAAAACCTTATTCTCAATATGGTAAAACAAAACTTGGAGGAGAAAAAATTATAAAAAAAAATTTTAAAAATAAAAAAACTAATTTTTGTATAGGTAGAATTTTCAGTTTTACTGATCAAAATCAAAAAAAACCTTTTGTTATTCCAAGTCTTATATCAAAAATTAAATATACAAAACAAAGACAAGTAAAATTTAGTAATTTAAATCATTATAGAGATTTTCTTTCAACGGATGATATTGCATTAGCAATAAAAATTCTTAGTAAATTTCGTAAAAAGGGTATTTATAATATTGGTAGTGGAAGGGAAATAAATTTAAAAAAAATTGCAGAAATTATTGCAAAAAAATATAGGAAAAAAATATCTTTTGAAAAAGATAACAAACCAACATTTCTAGTCAGCAACAGCGGTAAATTAAAAAAGCTAGGATGGAAGCCAAAAAAATTTAAAAATAATATAAGTTATTTTTACTCAAATGCGTAATATCACCATTATAATACCTACTTATAAAGAAAAAGAAAACATATTCAAACTAACAAAAAAAATTTTAAGCCTTTATCCTAATACAGTTATATTTGTTATTGATGACACAGAAAATTTAAATTTAAAAAATAGATTTAAGAGTAATAGAATTAAATATTTTTTAAGAAAGAATAAAAAAGGAAGAGGATCAGCTGTTTTATATGGTTTAAAAAAATCCCTTCAGCATAAACCAAATAACATTTTCGTTGAAATGGACGCTGATTTTTCACATGATCCTAAAGAATTAAAAAAGAAAATAGAATTTTTTATTAAAAATGATTTAGATTTATTAATTTCAAGCAGATATCTAGAAAACAGTAGGATTATTAATTGGTCAATACAAAGATTAATATTTTCAAAATTGTCAAATAAGTTGGCTCAATTTTTATTAAACGTTGGAGTAACAGATTATACAAATGGTTTTAGAATTTATTCAAGAAGATCAGTAGAGTTAATAGTTAAAAAGTGTGGAAAGATCGGTGACGGATTTATTGTACTTTCTGAAATTCTATTAATTATAAAATTAAATAAATTTAAAATAAAAGAATTACCTACAATTTTTGTTAATCGAAAAAGAGGAGAAAGTTCAGTTAACTTAAAACTTATTATTCAATCATTAATTGGAATAATAAAATTATATTTTATAAAAATTAAAAATAAAAAATGAAATATTTTAACAAACAACTTTTTTTAAAGAGTTTAATTTCTTTATTAATAACATTATTAATATTTTATTTATCCCAATCTCAAGTTTATTGGACATCTTTTTGGAGTTTTTTAAACATTCCTGCTTATATACCCTTTTCAGATTTTAAGGCTCTAAACATTTTTTTAGAGTATAAAGAGAATGGCTTTGACCCATATCAAAAAAATCCAAATAGTCACCCTATACACAGTGTTTTAATATATCCCTCTGTATGGCTTCATATATTTGATTTTTTAAATTTAAAAAATGAACTTTACTTAAAAATATCTATTTTGTTTGTATTGTTTATTTATTTTTACGTACTAATTGATTTTGTATCTAGAATTAATAACAAGTTATTTAAATATTTTTTTATTATTTTTTTCTTTTCCACATCAAATTTTTTACTTGTTGAAAGATTAAATATTGAAATAATTGTATTTTGTTTAGTTTATTTTGCTTTAATCAATAAATCTTTTTTTATACAGCTTATTTTCTATACGCTCAGTCTTGTTTTAAAAATATTTCCTATATTCTCAATTTTTATGTTTATTGAAAAAAAGAGAAATTTCTTAATAGTTTTAATATTGTCCATTGCATACATTTTAATAATGAGAAATGAAATAGTTTTAATTAAAGAGAACGTTATAGAATATGCATTAATTTTTGCTTATGGAGTTTTGTCAATAAGCAAAGCAATTTATTTTTATTCAATAAAATTCAACCTATTCATAAATGATAACAACTATTTTATATTTAAGAATTTGATGATTTTAGCAGTATCCTCACTAGCAACTATAATTGTATTATCTAATTTTAGATTTAATGTTAAAAAAAAAATTGAACAAATATCAAATGAGGAAAAAATGTTTTTATCAGGAGCTGGCGTTTATATTGGAACATTTTTAACATCTGCAAATATTGACTATAGGCTCATTTTTTTATTACTAACATTGCCGTATATATTAAATACTGAAAGGAATACCTTAAAGGTCTTATACTTAATTTGTATTTCAATTTGCTTTAACAGCCTTATATTTGAAGGAGGAGATAGTTATAGCTTATCGTATTTTATAAAAGCATCAATTGTTTATTTACTAAAATTTATTATTCTATTTATTAATTGTGTTTTTTTTGGAGAAGTTTGTAATAGATTTATCAATATTAATATGAACTTTATAAAGAATAAATAGATTATTTTAATTTTCTAGAATTAATTAATTGTTTTATTAAATAATGTATTCTTTTCGCACTTTGAAAGTTAGGATTACTATTCCTTTTTTTTATAATACTATTCTTAAATGATATTATGTTACTTTTAGTAGGTTTTAATCTAAAGTCATAATTAATTTCTTTCGGTTTAAAAATGATTTTTTTATTATTTAATAATAAAAATTGATCAAATAGATTATTCATTTTTGTATATAAAATATAATTACCTTTGTTAGAATAAAATACTACTTTGTGAAAAGATTTTAATTTATTACTCTGGCTTATAGTTTTAAAGTCTAAATTAACTTTTATTTTTTTATCTTTGGTTAAAAGCTTTGTATTTAACTCAAATTTATTTTTAGAATTTTTTATTTTTGAGTCATATATTTCAAGTATTCCAAAAAAATTTTCCAAATAAAATAAAATATGACATATATAATTAAAGAAATTTCCACCTCCCATTTGATGGCTATTTTTCCATGAGGATCTATTTTTACTTGGTATTTTTATTAGCCATTTAACATTTACTTTTGATATTTTAAGTTTATGAAAGTATTTTTTTTTGAAAATTTTGAATGCTTCAATATTATTAAATTCATAATTTACAAAATTAGTAATATTTTTTCCCTCTAAATCTTTGCAGATTTCTGATATATCCTTGAAGCTTGTTGTGACTGGTTTTTCACAAAAAATATGTTTTTTTCTCTTAATTGAATATTTTATTATTTCTTTATGTGTTTTTGGTGGAGATGAAATAAATACTGCATTTATTTTTTTATCAGATATTAAACTTTTCCAATTCTTATAAACTTTGACATCCCCTGGAAAAGACATCAATTTTTTTTTTTTAAATGAAAAACCAATAACATTAAAAGCTTTTATATTCTTTAATGCTTTAAATATTACTTTGTAACCAAAGTTTCTTCCAATTATACCAACATTAATTTTTTTCATTTTTTTCTGTAAAATATGGATGTCTGTATAATAAAAAATAACCATTTAATATATGGGGGTAAAAATTTGAATAATCTAAATCTGCTCTCACCAATTTTTCTCTCAATCCATACACTTGGTATTTCAATCATTTCAAATCCCATTCTATGGGCTTTTGCGGTTAGTTCTAAGCTAAGAGTAAAACCTTTTTTAGACTCAAATTTATTTACTTTATTTAAAAATTTTCTAGAGAAAAGCCTAAAAGAATTTGTTGAGTCTTTAATTGGTAAAGTTGTGAAATATTGAAAAAATAAAGACGCTAATCTTGTTAGAATTTCTTTAACAATAGGATTTCCTTCCATCTTACCACCAGCAATAAATCTACTTGGACAAACTAAATCATAACCATCATTAAATTTTTGAATACATTGATCAATTAAATTATGATTTTCGTGATCATCAGCCATATATACTATTACTGAATTTCCATTTGTCCTTTTAATTCCTGTTATTAGTGCTCCATTAAAACCAGTAGCTTCATTTTTAATAAATTTTATCTTAGGGTTATTTGGAAATTTTTTTTTGATAATGTCTAAGGTCGGGTCTTTATCATAATCATAGCAGATATTTAATTTATTATCACATTTAACATTATTTAATAATAATGCTAAGGTTTTATTAATCTCCTCATCTTCATTAAAAACAGGTATTAAAATATCTAGGCTGTCAGTCATATAAAAATTAAAATTATGAAATTTTAAGATTTGGCAAAGGTACAATAAATTTACCTTTATAACCATTACTAACTAATGTTTTTATTAGTCTATTTTTTAGATGCCAAGCTAGAATAACAATAAAATCAATTTTTTTATCAATTAAGTGCTTTTCATTTAAAATGGGAATATTTGTTCCTGGTATTAGTTTTTTTAATTTAAACGACTCTTTAATTTCGCCTACAAAATTAATCTCATTCTTTGAAAAGTTTGAAGTATTTAATAATATGCATCCTCTTGGCGAAGCACCAATGGCACAAATAATATTTTTATTTTTTTTTAAATTAACAACTAATTTTTTGATCTTAACACTATAGGATTTTCTAAAATTATTTAATTTTTTTACTTTTGAAAAAATAATTTTATCATTTTCTTTATTTAAAATTTTTTTTAATCTTTCAGATGAATTTTTTTTAGTTTTATTGACATAAACTCTTAAAATTTCATTATTTTTTTTAAGAAATTCTGCATCAAATATATATAAACCAAATATTTTTAATATTTTTTTGATCGAGTGAAGAGTATAATAATATCTATGGTCTTGATGAATTGAGTCAAAACCATTTCCACGCAAAACGCTGTAAAGATATTGAACCTCAATTATCATTATACCTTGATCTTTTAAAATTAGTTTTGAACCAAGTATTATTTCTTTTAGATTATTTGTATGTGCAAAAAAGTTCGTTGATACTAAAAAATCATATTTTTTTTTAATGCTTAGTTTTTTCGCTATTTTTATATTAAAGTTTTTTCTAATAGTATTGATACCTTTTCGTTTTGAAATTAAAGCAACATTTGTTGGTTCAATGTTTGTCGTAGAATATCCTTTTTTTTTAGCTTCAAGCATTAATGAGCCATCGTTCCCACCAATATCAATTATAGATGGCTTTTTAAAATAATACCTTCTACTAATATTTGAAATTAAATTTTTATAATCCTCTATTTTTTCTTTCGAATCACCGCTTTGATACGCATAATTTTTTGGATAAATTAATTTATCTTTAACTGAGTATTTTAATTGAACTAAATTACATTTTGAACATATTGTCAAAACTGTTGGATACTTAGGACTTTTTCTTTTTTTAAAATCATTAATTATTGGCAATGTTCCAAAATTAATTTTTTTTTTTAATCTACCACCGCAAATACAATAAGTTTTATTTATTATATTTACCAAGCTCATTTTTTAATTACAGTTTTTACCGAGCCCAATTTATCAATATTACCAAAATATATTCCTTTACCTTTAATAGGCACAACCC
>CACKBK010000015.1 GCA_902598425.1 uncultured Pelagibacteraceae bacterium
AAATAATCATTTAAAATACTCGCTCACATGGTTTTCATTAGCGATTTCAATTTTTTTAATATATTTATATTTTAGAAAAAAAAATTACTAATGGAATATATTAGCACACGAAATAATCAAAAAATTTTTACTTTTAAGGAAATTTTTTTAAAAAGTTTGGCAGATGATGGAGGTCTATTTATTCCAAAATCAGTAAAACCATTTAGCAAAGAGGAAATAAACAACTTTAAAAATCTTAGCTATAATGATTTGGCTGCAGAAATAATTAATCCATTTATTGGAGATTTTATGTCTCAAGATGATTTAATCTCTCTAATATCGAAATCATACTCAAATTTCAGAACTAAAAATGTTGTTAACATAAATAAATTAGGAAATTTAAAAGTTTTAGAACTTTTCCACGGTCCAACACTTGCTTTCAAAGATATTGCAATGCAACTGATAGGTAATTTTTATGAGCATCATTTAAATTTTGAGCAAAAAAAAATTAATATTGTGGTGGCAACTTCAGGTGATACTGGGGCAGCTGCAATAGACGCCTTAAAAGGAAAAAAAAATTTGAATGTTTTTGTATTACATCCAAATAATAGAATTTCTCCTGTACAGAGAAAATTAATGACAACTTGCGAAGCGAGTAATGTGTTTAATATTGCAATACAGGGAAACTTTGATGATTGTCAAAATTTAGTGAAAGCAATGTTTAATGACGAAAAGTTTTCTAAATCAATTAACATGTCAGGTGTAAACTCAATCAATTGGGCAAGAATTATTGCTCAAGCTGTCTATTATTTTTATGCTTACTTTAAGGTTGGAAATGGTCAGCCTTTATCTTTTTCTGTTCCAACTGGAAATTTTGGAGATATCTATGCCGGTTACTTAGCAAAAAAACTTGGTCTTCCAATTGACAAACTGGTTGTTGCTACAAATAAAAATGACATACTACATAGAGCAATATCTGGAGGTGATTATTCTCAAAAGAAAGTTATGGAAACAAATACACCAAGCATGGATATTCAGATAGCAAGTAATTTTGAGAGGCTCTTATTTGATGTAAAAGATTGTAACTCAGAAGTTACAAAAGATTTAATGAGTAAAATTAAAAACAATACTTATAAAATTGATACTGAGGATTTAGGTAAGATACAAAAGAATTTTATATCTGAGATGCTTGATGAAAATGAAACTATTGAAATGATAAAAAAAATTAATGATGAATATCAAACGGTCGTTGATCCACATACTGCAGTGGGGATAGGTGCTGTAAAAAAATTAGGAATAGAAAAAAATTGTGTTGTATTATCAACTGCTCACCCATGTAAATTTCCAAAAGCAATAGAGGATGCAATTTCTAGGACTGAAAATTTACCAAATAGTCTTAAATACGTTAATGAGAGAAAAGAAAAATTTGAACTTCTTTCAAATGATATTCAAGAAGTTAAAAAATATGTAATGAATTCGATATGAAACTGAAAATAAAAGATCAAATACCAAATACAGAGATTTTTCAACTCATTGAGGGAGAGCCACAAAAAAGTAAAATAAGGGAAATTATAGGTAATGAAAAAATTGTTTTATTTGGTTTGCCTGGCGCATTCACATCAACTTGCTCCAAACTTCATCTTCCAGGTTTTGTAGCTAATGCAGATAAAATCAAAGCAAAAGGAATAGAAAACATATTTTGTTTGTCAGTAAATGATCCTTATGTAATGAGCGGCTGGGGAGAAATTAATAATACTGGAGATAAAATAAAAATGTTATCAGACCCATATTTATTGTTCACAAAAGCAATTGGTGCTGAAGTTGACAGAAATTCAAAAGGAATGGGTATCAGATCAAATCGTTATTTAATGGTTATAGAGAATTTCACAGTAATTAATATTCATGTTGAAAAAAAAACCAAAGAATGTGGTTTAACTTCAGCAGAAAGTTTATTAGATAACTTGTAATGTTAAAATAAAAAAAACTTTAAAAAGCTCTTATCATCGTTCTGAATTTGCCGCATTTCTAGCAAGTAAATCCACTTCATTATTTAATTCATCTAACGAGTGTGCTTTCACCCAATTCCAATTAATTTCAAATTGATTATTTAAATTGTCTAATTCTGCCCAAAGTTCTTTATTTCTAACTTCTTGTTTGTTCGCAGTTTTCCATCCATTTTTTTTCCAATTATGTATCCATTCTGTTATTCCAGACTTTACGTATTTAGAGTCTGTAAAAATTTGAACATTACTACCCTTTGGAATTTTTTTTAAAGCTTCAATTGGAGCAAGTAGCTCCATTTGATTATTTGTAGTATTTTTTTTACTTCCTTTTATGAAAGTTTTTTTTCCATTAACAATAATTATTGCTGCCCATCCACCATTTCCTGGATTAATTAAACATGAACCGTCTGTATAAATTTTAATCATTATTTGTATAAGTTTTGTAAGAATTTATTCCACGATGAAAATTTAATTTTTGAATATATTCTTTTGGGTCTTTAATCTTTATAATAGCATTTCTTGGTGTATTTAAATAATCATAAGCTCTAGTTAAAAGATATCTTAAAGCTGATCCTTTACACATTGTATTAAAATTTTTTTTTTCAATATTTTTTAATTTTCTAATACTTTCATAACCTTTAAGAAGATTTGAAGACTTTCTTTTATTTAGAACATATTTACTATTTTTTTTTTCAAAACATAGAGCATTAACACATGTAGCAAGCTCATATGATAAATAGTCATTACATGAAAAATAAAAATCAATAAAACCATGAAATTTTTTTTTATGAAAAATAATATTATCTACAAATAAATCTGAATGTATAATTCCTTTTGGTAAGTTTCTAGGCCAATTTTTTTTTATTTGAATTAATTCATTTTTCATAAGACTTTTTAGGTTCTTTGATATTTTATTTATTTTAATATTTATTTTTGATAACAAATTTGGCCAAGATGAAATAGATAAAGAATTTCTTCGAAAAAGATTTATTTTTTTTGATGCTAAATGAAGTTTGGCTACATTTTTGCCTACCACAAAACAATCGTTATAATTTAATTCCTTTTTATCTTTGCCTTCAAGGAAAGAAACAATACATGCATTCTTTTTTTTTATTTTAAAAATAAATTTTCCATTTTTACTCTTGACTGGATTTGGACATTTCACTTTCAATTTTGACAATCTCGACATTAAATTCATAAAATATGGAAGATCACGAGAATTTACTCTTTTCTCAAAGATTGTAAGTATATATTTTTTATTTTTTATAGTAATAAGATAGTTTGTATTTTCAATACCTTTTTTAATCCCTTTAAATTTTTTAATTTTTCCAAGATTAAATTGGTTTTCAATATTTAATATATCTAATTTCGTAACTTTAGTGAAAACCGCCATTAGTTTAATCTTCCGGGAATTTTAAAAGTTATATCTTCTTTTATAATCTCTACTTCTTCGATATTGACACTAAATTGTTCTTTTAATTTTTTAATAAAATTTTCAACTAAAATTTCAGGAGCAGATGCACCCGATGAAATTCCTATTGTTTTGCATTTTGTTATTTTTTCTAAAGGTATGCTACTTTCAGAGTGAATTAAAACTGCCTCAGAACACCCAGAATTATTTGCAACCTCAACTAATCTTAATGAATTAGATGAGTTTCTACTACCAATTACAAAAAACATATCACAAAGTTTTGCAATTTTTTTTACTGCAGCTTGTCTATTAGTTGTTGCGTAACAAATATCTTCTTTTTTTGGTTCTTTAATGTTTGAAAATTTTTCTTTAAGAGCATTAATTATATCTTTTGTGTCATCTACTGACAAAGTAGTTTGTGTAACATAAGCTAACTTTCCATTTCCTTTGATTTCAAAATTATTAACATCTTCAATATTTTCTATTAAATCTATTGATCCATTTGGAATTTGACCCATTGTGCCAATCACTTCTGGATGATTTTTATGACCAATTAACAAAATATGAAATCCACTTTTATTTAAATTTTCAGCCTCTCTGTGAACCTTAGAAACTAATGGACATGTTGCATCAATATAATCCATTTTTAATTCTTTTGCCTCTGCAGGAACAACTTTTGGAACTCCATGTGCTGAAAAAATGACTGGTCTAGTTTTATCCTTTATTTCGTTTAATTCCTCTACGAAAACTGCACCAATCTTTTTTAAACTTTCAACGACATGTTTATTATGAACTATTTCATGTCTTACATAAACTGGAGCTCCATATTTTTCTATACTTTTTTTTACTATCTCAATAGCACGATCTACTCCCGCGCAAAAACCTCTTGGCGATGCTAATAATATTTTAATTTCTTTATTACTCATTTTTTTCTTTTCTAAAGAATGGGATTAAAAATACAAGACAAGCAATTAAAAAAAATAAACTACCAAACATTGCCCAAAAACTTCCAATACTCGATATTATAAAACCAATTGCTGAGATTATGAATAAAATCCAACCTAATAAATTTATGTTTTTATTTTTCATTTTTTTCAATTAAATATTCGAGCAATATATGCGGAAAGGTCAAGGACGCCAAACCAATAAATATAACCTTAAATATAGCCTCATTTAATTGGTTTAGATCAAGTAGAAAAAATAAAGATAGAATAAAAAAAATTGCTGTAATTAATGACAAAGGTAATGCTTTATTAAAAAATATATTTAAACCTTTTTTTATATTTGTTTTATTAAGTTCATGGCTTAATGAAATAATATGTCTTATAGAATGTAAAAAACAAAAATAAATTGTAAATGCAAAAAATGGAGTAAAAAAATAATTTAATGCTAATATTGAAGGGATTTCAAAGATAAATGCAGTATATTCTTTTCCAGAAATTATATAACAAGACAAAAGAACCACACCTAACATTACTTCAAAAAAATAATATTTATTTAAAAAAAGAAGATAATTTACAAAAAGATCACTTGAAATTATTTTAAAAATTTCAATTGTTTCATTCGAATGAAAAATAATAGGTGAAATAATGACAATTGATCCTCTTGAAAAATAATAAATCTTTTTTAATTGTAATTGATTGACCTTGCTTAAACTTCTGAAACCATCTTCTTTACCAAAGTGGTAAGCTGCAATTAATAAAAAAATTGATAAAGTAAAAGAAGGTAAAAATTTCCAAATAAATATAATAAAAATAGCTATAAATATATAACTTAAATAAAAAATGATTAGACTTTTTAATTTATAAAACTTTAGAAGTTTTTTACCCTTATAGTTATCCAGAGATCCATGAGAAACTCCAATTGTTGCTATTAAAAAAAAACATATTAAATTTGTGATACTATTATTTATTATTAGATTATTTTGAGCAAACAGACCAAATAAAATTATTACAAGTACAGCAAACCACATACCGTGGCGAAATTCAAAATCATCAAATTCAAATTTATTCATTATTTAAATAAAGCCTTGATAAAAATCCATTTTGGCATTTTAAAAATTATAGTTAAATCTTCTAAAAAGTTACTTTTGTTAGATAAAAATTTTATAACAGTATTTGGCGAGGTCTTAAACATTTTAAAGAAAATATCAGGCATTTTTTCTGGATGTTTTCTAAGTACTCGTAAAAAAATTTTGTCTAAAAATTGATATTTTTTACTTATCTCATAATTTTCTAATTTGGATATATTTTCAATGTTTTCCCTTATATATTTGCTATGTTCTTGAATGTTTAAAAAAGTATAACCAGTACTTAGTCTAGTCATTCCACCCGCAGTCCCAATATTAATATTTTTATTTTTATTAGTATTTGAAGGATAAAAAAGTGGTATTGCACCCAATTCTTTGTAAACAATTTTATAATTTTTAATTTTTAAATTAGTTTCAATATAGTTTTGAAGCTGCTTATCATAATTTTTTTCATTATTAGACATTTTTGATAACCAAGTGGTTTCTACTAATGCTTTATTTTTGGAGTATGGAAGAGTATAAAAAAAATGTACACTTTCTCCTTGATCGCAATCAAAATCCATTAAATTTATAATAGTGTCATCAAAAATATTGCTTTTTGTCTCTATTTCTATTCCACAAAAATGTTGCCATAAATTATCATCATTATTTTCAATCGGTAAAGGAACACTATTAAAAACAAATGAGTTCTCTACGTTGACTTCATTAATATTTTTGAAAAACTTGATATTTTTATTCTCCCTAAGCGCTGAATTAATTTTTTTATAAAATATACCACTGTTAATGCTTTGATACGGGTAATCGTTACATTCTAAAAAATTTGTTTTTGAAGGAATATTTATTGAAAAATTTTTCCAGTTTTTTTCAACACAGTCTTCAAAATTATGTGGGAACACTTTCCAAAATGACCAAGTTTTATCTTTCTTATATTCAGTCCTAGGCTCTATAATACCCAGGGTTTTATTTTCCAGTTTCTTATGAATTTGTAATTCATACGCTAATGATAACCCGGCGCAACCCCCACCAATTATTATGTAATCAAAATCTTTCATCTAAATTTATTTTATCATTAATTATATTATGTTCATTTTTTAGTAAATGCTCGTCTGATTTAATAAATAGTAGTTTAATAAAGTCTAAAATACTGAAAATAGTTTGATTTAATTTACCTAAATTAGATACATAAATTTTTCCTGAATTTTTATAATTTTCTATATTTTTCCTTTTAAGAATTTCATTTCCTATTTGCCTGTATACTCTTCTTGCAACTAAAATTGCAAATCTGCAACTTAGTGGAATTTTATTTATTGATTTAAATGAACTTTCATAGAATGAATCAGCTAATTTCAATGTTTCCCTTATCTTATCAAAGTCAAGAGTTATATAGTTTCTTCTTCGATTACTATCTTCAATGACATCTCGTGCAATATTTGTAAGCTGCATGGCAATACCAAGGTCTATTGCTGACCTAAGTGAATCCTTTGATTTAACATTTAGTATTTTAGCCATCATCAGACCTACAGTGCCCGCAACTTGATATGAATATATAATTAATTCATTATTTGTTTTTAATTTTACACTATCTTTTAAATCTGACTCAACTCCATCAAATAAATCTAATATTATTTTACTGGAAATATTAAAATTATTACTCAGTTCATAAATTTTATTAATATTTTTGTTGTTTAAATTTTTATTAATAAAATCTTGTTTAAAATCATTGAATAATTTTCTTTTTATTTGTAAATCTTGGTTTTTGTCAGCTATATCGTCTAAGGTTCTACAAAAATCATATAAATCAGAGCATTGTCGATAAGTTTTTTTAGGTAAAAAAAAACCAGCCCAATTAAACGATTTTGCATAAATTGATAATAGATTTTGGGACATCAGAGAATTTTGTCCAAAACTTTAGCCGAAGATAGAACTCCTGGCACACCAGCTCCTGGATGAGTTCCCGCTCCAACAAAATAAAGTCCATCATATATCTCAGATTTATTATGAAATCTAAAATAAGCTGATTGCGAAAATTTTGGCTGAATTGAAAAACCTGAGCCATATTTAGTATTAAGGTCATTCTCAAAGTAATCAGGTGTCAAATAAAAATCTTCAACAATGTTCTTCTTTAAGTTTGGCATTAAATCTTTTTCCATTTTATTAATTACTAAATTTTTCATTTTCTCACCCTCTGTAGACCAATTAATTTTTGACTGGTTATTAGGTACTGGGACTAAGACGTAAAAACAATCTTTTCCATTAGGGGCCATAGATTTATCAGTCGCAGACGGTCTATGAAGATAATAACTAATATCATCATTCAATTTTTTATTTTCAAATATATCATCAAGATGCTCTTTATATTTATTACCGAATTTTATTGTATGATGTTCTATGTTTTCATATTTTATTTTTGTTCCAAAATAGTAAACAAAGAGACCCATTGAATATTCCATTCTTCTTTTTTTCCATTGAAATAAAATAGACTTATTGGCATTTCCATTTAACATTTTTTCATAAACTGCTGGCGGGTCAGCGTTGCATATAACATTATCTGCTTTGATATTAGTTTTATCATCTAACTCTATACCAGTTATTTTATTACCGGTTGAGACAATTTTTTTAACTTCGTGACCTTTAATTATTTGGATACCTACTTCAGTCATTAACTTTTCCAAACCCCTTACGATATTTCCAGTGCCACCCATAGAGTAATGTATTCCCCATTTTTTTTCTAAATATAGAATTAATCCATAAATAGATGTTGTCGTAAAAGGATTTCCTCCAACTAAAAGAGGGTGCATACTTAGCATTCTCCTCAATTTTTCATTTTTAATATACGAGGAGACTAGAGAATAAACTGATTTATAACTTTTAAGTTTTAGTAGAGCAGGTAGTTGCTTCATCATAACAAAAGGTTTATCAAAGGGTACATCAGCAAGTTCTGTAAATCCTTTATCAAAAATCTTTTTTGTAAAACTAACCAAGTTTTCGTATCCCCTCACATCCTCTTTACTAATTTTCTCAATTTGGCTCTTCATTTCAGTTTCATTACCAGAGTAATTAAACTTTGAATTGTCTTCAAAAACAAATTGATACCAAGTATTGAGAGGAGATAATTCAATATAATTTTTTGGGTCTTTTTTGAATAATTCAAATAATTCATTTATTAAATATGGAGCAGTAATTACAGTAGGGCCGCCATCGTAAGTAAAACCATTTCTTTTGAAAACCCTTGCTCTTCCTCCAAGATCTTGGTGTTTTTCAACTAAAGTTACTTTATGGCCTTTAGCTTTAAGACGGAGAGCAGCAGCTAAACCACCAAAACCAGAACCAATTACAATTGAATTCATTATTGTAATTTATATTATTTTTTGAAAAAGTAACGAAATTATCTTTAAGAATTAATTTTTTTAAGAAGTTCCTTGCTTTCCTCTAAATTTTTATCAAATAAATTGTCTAACTTGGACTGGTCAACGGAAGTTGAAAGAATTTTTTTTACTGAGTCCACAGCTATTTTTACTGATGTATTTTTAATATCTTTTAAAGCTTGATTTTTCATTTGTGAGATTTTTGTTTGTGCTAAATTTTTTTTGATTTCAGCTGATTTATGAAATTTATCATTCATTTCTAAAATTAAATTTTCACTATCCTTTTTAGCTTGTTCTTGAATTTTTTTAGTTTCTATTTTTGCTTGCTCAAGTTTACTCTGGGCGTTATTTAATAATACCTTTGATTCATTACGAAGTTTTTCACTCTCGTCGATTTCATTCTTAATATCCAAAATCATTTTGCTTAAAGTTTCATTTATTTTATTTGGAACCTTTAAATAAACTAAAGCTAGAATGAAAATTATAAACGATACTGCTACCCAAAATGTTGCATCAATTGCCATAATACTTACCTTTATTTTTTTTATATAGATCATCGACAATGGCAGATATGCTACTATTGTTAACCTCTTCACCAATTAATTGGCGAATAAGATCAGAGGATGTTTCGATTGCAATTTTCTGGATTTTTTCTGGAGCTTTATTTACTAATTCGGCAACTTCAGCCTCAGCTTTTTTAATCTCGATATTTATTTCTTTATCTAATGCCTGCTTTTTTTTTTCTATATCTTCAATTATTTTTTTTCTTGCATCATTAAAATAATTTTTGGATTCATTTTTACTTTTTCTTATAAGCTCATCATAGTTTTTTAATGTATTTTCAGCCTCAGTTTTCTGTTTTTCAGCAGTTTCAATATTATCAAGTATCTCAGACTTTCTTAACTCAATATTGTTTCTTATTTTTGGAAGAATAAATTTTGATAGTACTATAAACAAAATTCCAAACGAAATGATCAACCAAAAAATTTGAGAAATCCAAAATTCAGGATTTAGCTGAGGCATACCTCCACTCTCAGCACTTTTAGAAATCTGAATAATAAAAGTGCTAAATAGTAAATTAAAAAAAATAATTTTTTTTAACATTAATTAAAATGCAAATAAAATTATCAACGCAACTACTAATCCAAACAATCCTGTAGCTTCAGCTAATGCAAATCCTAAAAGTAAGTTAGGAAATTGCTTTTGAGCTGCGGATGGATTTCTCATAGCGCCTGATAGGTAATTACCAAAAATAATTCCTATACCTACCCCTGCACCTGCAAGAGCTATGGCTGCCAATCCTGCGCCAATCATTTTTGCTGCTTCTAGTTCCATTATTCCTCCTATTGTTAATGGTGTAAATTTAATGCATCATTTAAATATATGCATGTTAAAATTGCAAAAACATAAGCTTGAAGAAAAGCAACTAATATCTCCAAACCTGTTAAGGCAACCGAAAAACTTAGTGGAAGCCAACCACCAACTATTCCAAGGCTTATTACGAAACTTCCAAAAACCTTCATCATTGTATGACCAGCCATCATATTTGCAAATAAACGAACCGATAAGCTTATAGGCCTGCTAAGATATGATATAATTTCAATAACCACTATTAATGGCAAAAGAACTAAAGGTACTCCACTCGGCACAAACAGTTTTAAATATCCAAAGCCATGTTTTATAAACCCAATAACAGTGACCCCAATAAAAATTAATGCTGCAAGAAAAAAAGTTACGATTATATGGCTCGTTACAGTAAAAGAGTAGGGCAACATACCAAACATATTACAAAAAAGAACGAACATGAATAAAGAGAATATTAGGTTAAAATATGGCTTTCCTTTATTACCAGCAGTATCACTTATCATTTTTGATATAAAACTATAACTAAGCTCTGCAAGAAGTTGAATTTTGGTTGGAATAATATTTTTTTTTGAGGAGCCTAAATTAAAAATTAATAATATGCTCAAAGCACTTATAATCATGAACAAGCTAGCGTTAGTAAAAGATATATCTATTTGATTGATTTTTATTTCAGGTCCAATTCGATAAACCTCGAATTGTGTCATTGGATTTGCTGCCATAAGTTTACTTTATTTGCATGTTTTTTGCAGATTTTATCACGTTCATAATTCCCGCCACAACACCAACAAAAAAAAATATTAAAATTAACCATGGTTTAGTACCAAACCAATTGTCAAAAATAAACCCAATAATAGTCCCTACTGCTACTGCGGCCACAAATTCGGTGCTCATTTTAAAAGCCATCCCTAAAACTGAGGATTTATTTCCAGTATTTTCGTTACTTTTTCTTGATATTTTATTTTTTGCAATTTCAAGGCGAGTTTTAAATTTTTTATCAGACATTTTTCTTGATCAAGCAACCATGCTCTCTGCTTTTTGAAGATCAACAGCAACTAACTGACTTATTCCTTTTTCAGGCATAGTAACTCCATATAACTTATTCATCTTTGACATTGTTAATGCATGGTGTGTTACTATTATAAACCGTGTCTGAGTTATTTTTGTTAATTCATCTAATAAATTGCAGAATCTTGTTACATTGGCATCATCTAGTGGAGCATCAACCTCGTCCAAGACACATATAGGGGAAGGGTTAGATAAAAAAACTGCGAATATCAGAGATAATGCAGTCAATGCTTGCTCACCTCCTGATAAAAGTGTTATCGATTGAAGCCTTTTCCCAGGAGGACTAACTAGCATTTCCAAACCTGCATCTAACGGATCATCAGAGTCTACAAGCTCAAGCTTCGCATTACCTCCGTTAAAAAGTTTTGTGTAAACTTCATTAAATTTTCTATTCACTCTCTCAAATGCCTCAAGAAGTCGTTCTCGACCTTTTTGATTAAGTTCATTTATGCTTTCTTTCAGCTTTGTAATTGCTTGAACAAGGTCTTGTCTATCTGTTTCCATTTTTTTAATTTCAGTCTCATATTTTGTTGTTTCCTCATCTGCTCTTAAATTTACTGATCCAAGTTTTTCCCTTTCCCGTTTTTTTTCATCGAGCATTTCTTCCTGAGAAACGGCATCAGGAAATTCTTCCTCTTTATCTAAATTAGAATATTCAAGAATATTATTTTCGTTTAAGTTTAGCTCAGTATCTATTCTTTCTAATAAATCATTTCTTCTTTTATTTAGTCCTTCAATTGTTGCACCAGAACTTGCCTTTCTTTCTCTTATTTCAATTGAGCTTTCTTTAATTTTATCCAATTCCTCCCTGAGATCATTTATTTTTTTATCGATTTCCTCAATTAAAGTTTCATTCTCATTTTTTTCATTTTCGGATAATCTTAGGTTTTCAGAAATTTGTCCCTTTTTTTCTGCTTGTGATTGGGGTTGTTTTTCTAGTTCAGTAAATTTAAAATTTAATTTATTTTTTCTCTCCCTTAATTCTTGAACCATTTTTTCTGAATTTTTTAAAAGATTTCTCCAGCTATCAATTTCTTTATCAATAGTTTTAACTCTTTCACTTCTCTTGATGGATTCTTTTTTAAGATTTTGATTTTTACTATAAATATCTGCGTAAACTTCTTGAAGTTTTTTTATTGTTTCGTTTTTTGAGCTTATATCTGATATTTTTTTATTGTCGTCATTTTCATTAATAGTTTGTACTAGAAAATTTAAAGTTGTTTTGCATGTTTCAAGCACAACTAATGCTTCAGAACTATTGTTAGATTTTAGTAATTGAATAATTTTATCGATATTAGATTTCACCTCATTTATCGTATGAAGATTTTTTTTTAAGCTTTCAGAGCTAAAATTTTTTAAAAGATTATCAACTTTTTCTTGTTCATTCTTTAGATCATTTTTGGCAACTTCTAGGTCAGCATTAGATTGTTTTTCAGTATCATAATATTTTGAGTCAATTTCTATTAATTCTTGCTTTTCCTCTTTTAGTCTTTTCTCGTTTGAATTGGCATCAATAATTATACTTTTTTCTCTATCTGTATCTTCCTCAATAGTTTTTAGAGAACTTTTTATATTTTCAATTTCTTTTTCAATTCTATCATTCTCATCATCCAAGCTTTTAAGCTCCAAGTTAAGTCTTTGAACTTTTGATAAAATCTCGTAATTTTTATCTCTTACTGGATTAACTCTATTGGTTTCTTCCTGGATTTTATTTTCTAATTCGTTTATTTTATCGTTAAACTTTTGTACTTCACTGTCTGCTTCTTCATTGATTTCATTTTCTAGTTTTATTTCATGATCAATATCCTTTAGTCTTAAATAATATAGTCCGGCTTCAATCTTTTTAATTTCTTCAGATATAGTTTTATATTTTGTCGCCTCCTCAGCTTGCTTTTTAAGATTTAGTAATTGTCTTTCTTGCTGCCTTCTTAGCTCATCTGCACGTTTTAAATTATTTTCTGCTGCACCAAGTCTTAATTCTGCTTCATGCCTTCTTACATGCAGACCTGCAATACCTGCTGCCTCCTCTAAAACCGCTCGTCTATCAGTTGGCTTTGCAGTTACTAAAGCCCCAATTCTGCCTTGGCTAATAATTGAAGGAGAATGCGCACCTGTGGACAGATCTGCAAAAAACATTTGGGCATCTTTTGCTCTTACCTCCTTACCATTAATGTAAAACTTTGATCCCTTATCTTTCTCTATTTTTCTTCTAATTTCTATATTTTCTAAATTTTTATATTGTATTGGACCATCTTTATTTTCGTTTGAAATATTAATTGTAACTTCTGCAATATTCTTTGATGGTTTATTTGATGTTCCAGAAAAAATTACGTCTTCCATTCCTGATCCCCTCATACTTTTTGCTGAGGTTTCACCCATGCACCATCTTAATGACTCAACGATATTAGATTTTCCACATCCGTTTGGTCCCACAATTCCAGTTAAACCATCTTCAATAATAAAGGTTGTTTTTTCGGCAAACGATTTAAAACCATTTAATTGAATTTTTTTAAACTCCATTAAATGCTTATATCATTTTTTGTAAGTATTTTTTTAAATTTTTAAATGTAAGGCTTTTTTCAAATTTTTTATTATTAATAATAATAGTAGGAGTTGAATTTATTTGAAATTCCTTAACCCCCTCGATTCGATCTGAAAGAATATGATCTTCCATTTCTTTATTATTCAAACATTTATCAATATTAATATTAAAATTTTGATCTTTAACTAAATCACGTAAATTCTGATTAAACTCACTAAGATCTTTACCTTTAACCCATTTACTTTGATTAGCATATAAGAAATGAAGAATTTCTGAATTTCCATCATTCTTACAGTGTGCAATCTTTGCTGCATTGAAAGCAGCCATATCAAGTGGAAAATTTCTAAATTCTATTGATGCTAACCCAGTATCAATAAATTCATTTTTTAATTCAGGGTAGACATCTTTGTGAAAGTTTGCGCAATGACTACAAGTTAGAGATTCGTAAACAATTATTTTTATTTTAGCATTTAAATCACCTTCAACTATTTTTTTTATTTCAGATGAATTAGCAATAGGTGATAAAAATAATATTATAAAAAGCTTAAAAATAAATTTTTTCATATTTTTTTAAAATATTTACTCATCTCTAATAAAGAATTTTTAATCTTATCATTTTTAATATTTGATATTTTTTTTGTATACTCACTTTTTGTCACATTGTCGTTATGTTTTATTTTAAATTTATCATTCACACCCTCAAATGTAATGAGCTTAATATTTTTAAGAATATTTTGTTCAAAATATTTATTTACCTTTTCGATTATTATTTTTTTGGAATATTCCAAATCTACCTCATGTCCTCTTTTAACCATTATTTCTAAAAGACTTCCTCTAAATTTATTTTCACTTTTAAATGATTTTGGATAACAAATTTTAAATAAGTCGTTTCCTACAATATGCCTCCAGTTATCTAACAACTCAGAGTATATGCGTCCTTTTTTTTTTAAAATTCCTCTAACTTTTAGTGGCAATGTATCTTTGAAAGATCTTAATCCTTGAACGGACCTCGTTCGTTGCTTACTATAAGATTTTAATTTCATATGAAGAAAGATAGCTTATCAAAAAAAATTCTCTATTGGTACGATAATAATAAGAGAAAGTTACCATGGAGAAGCCATCTTTCAAAAAAACAAAAACAATATTTTATAATTGTTAGTGAGTTTATGTTGCAACAAACACAAGTTAAGACTGTGATTCCTTTCTTTAATAATTTTGTAAGATTAATTCCTAATTTAGAAAAACTAGCAAAAGTAAATAACAAAAGGTTAATGAAATGTTGGCAAGGCCTAGGTTACTATTCAAGAGCCAGAAATCTAAAAAAAACTGCACAAATTATACTTAAGAAGCATAAAGGAGAGATACCTAATAATTTTGAAGATTTAAAAGCCTTGCCAGGTATTGGTAATTACACTGCTAGCGCAATACTTGCCATTGCTTTTAATGAACCGTACATACCACTAGATGGAAATATAGAAAGAGTTTTGAAAAGATATCTATATTTAAAAAAAGAAAGTGAAATTAAGAAAGAAAATCTCGCGCAAAAAAAATCTATTTTTGGCAAGTCCAATAGATCTAGTGATTATGCACAGGCTCTTATGGAAATAGGTGCACTTATTTGTAAACCAAGTAATCCTTTATGTAATCAATGCCCTATCCAAAAAAAATGTAAATCTTTTAAAAAACAGGATTTTGGATTAACAAAGAAAAATAAAAAAAATGTAAACAAATATTTTATTTTAAAAGTTTATAAGAGGGATAAAAAATATCTTCTTATAAAGAATACAAAATTTAATTTTTTAAAGAATCTTAATATATTTCCTATGGAGGAGGTTGCTAAACCAAAAAATTTTAATGAAAATCTAAATTTTAAAATTTCGAATATGAACATGAATATTAAAATTCAATATAAAAAAAATCATGAGGACTTTCCATCTTCTAATTGGATAGATCAAAAAAAACTTGATAACTATCTGCTGCCAACCTTTACAAAAAAAATAGTTCAATATTTAGAGAGCAACTAATGAAAAAAGTTGCAATTATTGGAGCAGGAATTTCAGGATTATTTATTGCAAATCTTTTTAAAAATAATTCAAATTATGAAATTAAAATTTTTGAAAAAGACAATTTAATTAATTTAGATGAGGGGTATGGAATTCAATTATCAGTCAATAGTGTTAGACTTTTAAATAAAATCGAATTTCATAAATTTCAAAATGATAAAAAGTTTAATCCTGATAAAATAATTTTTTATTCAAATAAAAGCCAGGATAAGTTTTGTGATCTATGTATTTCTGATTTCAATTCACATGATTGTAAATATACAACACTTAAACGATCAGATTTAGTAAGTTTCCTAAAAGATAAAATTCAAGATTTAATAAAAACTAACCACAGTATTTCAAAGGTAGACCAACAAAATGAAAAAATTCATTTAACTTTTGAAAATAATGAAACTTTTGAGTGCGATTATTTGATAATTTCAGACGGAGTTTTTTCAAAGAGTAAAAATCTTATTTCAAATAATAATACTAAACCAAGATATAATAATACTTTAGCTATAAGAGGGATGATCCCTAATTCCTCAAATATTATTGATAAAAAAAATATTTCCTTATTCTTTGGTTCTGATTTTCACCACGTTATTTATCCACTAAGTCCATATGGTGATTTAAATTTTATAGCTATTATGAAATACAAGCTTTCAGACGAAGAGCTTAAGAATTATTCATTATTTAATGATAACGCTTTTATAAAAAAAGTTTTAAAAAATATACCTCAAGAAAGTAAGAAATTTTTTGATGAAATTAAACAACTAAAAATATTTCCAGTATTCGTAACCGATCATTTTTTTGAAATTAAGAAAAATAACATTTACTCAATTGGAGATGCTTTTTTTGCTTTTCCCCCATCATTTGCACAAGGTGCTTCTCAATCGATAGAGGGAGCTTATGAATTATTTAAAAAAATAGATAGCAATACAGAAAATAGTTTTTTTGAGGAGAGAGTAAAAAAAATAAAAATGGTGAATAAAAGATCAAAAATCAACCAATTTATATTTCATTTATCTAACCCTTTAACAATTTTTTTAAGAAATATTTTTTTAAAAAAATTAGTTAAAAATAAAAAGTTTTTAGAAAACTATCTTGGTAAAATTTACAGATAAATTTTGAAATTAAATTTTGTTTTTTAAAAATCGATCTCTTAAATTATCAATAGGAAAAATGGATCCGTTTCTATTGTAGTGCCAAAATGTCCAACCATTACAACTTTCAGCACCTAAAATTGTTGCTGCTACTTTATGGATTGATCCCTCAGTTTGAGCGTGTTTTATACTCCCATCGACCATGATTTTTGCGCTAATTTTCTTTTTATTATCAAAAATAGTAGTTCCTGGTTTAATTATTCCCAATTCAACTAACGAGCCAAAAGGTATTCTCGGTTTAGATCTATTATTTTGGAGTGTATCTAAATAATCATCTTCAATAGGTTTTGTTGCACTTAATCTTTGTTCTGCAGCCTTGCAGTAATTTTTATCTTTTTCTATGCCAAAATAATTCCTTCCTAATTTTTTTGAAACTGCAGCTGTTGTTCCAGATCCTAAAAAAGGATCTAAGATATAATCGCTTTTATTTGAGGTTGCTAATAAAATTCTATGTAATAAAGCTTCAGGTTTTTGTGTTGAGTGTATTTTCTTTCCATTTTTTTTTAGTCTTTCAGTACCACTACAAATGGGTAAATCCCAATTAGATCTCATTTGAATATCATCATTTAAACATTTTAAAGACTGATAATTAAAAGTATATTTTGATTTTTCAGATTTTGAAGCCCAAATCAAAGTTTCATGAGCATTGGTAAAACGTGTGCCTCTAAAGTTTGGCATTGGATTTTTTTTATTCCATATAACATCATTTAAAATCCAAAAACCTAGGTTTTGAATTGCTGTACCAACTCTGAATATATTATGGTAACTTCCAATCACCCAAATTGCTCCATTTTTTTTTAAAACTCTTTTACACTCACTAAGCCAAGTATAAGTAAAATCATCGTATGTTTTGAAACTTTCAAATTGATCCCATTTATCGTTTACAGCATTTACTTTTGATCTATCTGGTCTAATTAAATTATTTCGTAATTGTAAATTGTAAGGTGGATCCGCAAAAATTAAATCAAAACTTTCGCTTGGAATTTTTTTTAGTTCTTTAATACTGTTTCCATTAACAATTTTATTTTTTAATTTATTATCGATCATTTTTAAAAACTTATTAGACTCTAGGCTAGAGTCCTCGTCAACTTGTGATTGAATTATTTTGAGTCTTTTTGTGGTGGTTATTTCTCGAGACTCAATATGTTGTGTATAGGTTTAAATTTTTTTCTATGGTATTTGGTAACTCCAAATTTTTTAAGAGCCCTAAGATGGTCTTTTGTTCCGTAGCCAGCGTTTTTGTGCCAGAAATACCCATGATGTATCTTTGCTAATTTTTTGATTAATCTATCTCGTGATACTTTTGCAATTATAGATGCAGCAGATATTTCAGGTATCTTTTGGTCACCCTTAATTACGTACTTTAAATTATAACTCCTCATATCAGGAATTTTGTTACCATCAACTAATATAATTTTTGGTTTTATTTTTAACTTTTTTATAGCTCTTTTCATTGCAAGCAGACTTGCATTTAAAATATTATATTTTTCTATTTCCTTTACGGACGCTGAACCAACTGACCATTTTGAATTTTTCTTTATATATTTTTCTAAATTTTCACGCTTATTTTTTGATAAACTTTTTGAATCTTTAAGTATTTTCTTATTGATGTCATTATTAAGAATTACAGCAGCAGCAAAGACTGGACCAATTAAACTTCCTCTTCCAACTTCATCCACGCCAGCTAAAGTTTTTTTCATTTTACAAAATGATATTCAATTCATTAATTTTTTTTCTTATTTCTTTTAAATCTATCCATGAATATTTTTTTTGATCTGGTTGCCTTAAAAGATATGCAGGATGAAATGTTACAATGGATAAGTAAGTTTTCCCCTTTATAATAACATCTTTCCATATTCCTCTCTCTTTAGAAATTTTAAAATTATTACCAATCAATGCTTCCATTGCTGTACCACCCATAATTATTAGTATTTTAGGATTAATTATAGAAATATGTTCATAAAGAAATTTTGAATATTTATTTATCTCAGCAGTTGTTGGCTTTCTATTATTTGGTGGCCTGTAATTGACAACATTTGTGATGTAGATACTTTCTCTTTTAATATCTATGGCTGCTAACATTTTATTTAATAATTTTCCTGCATCGCCCATAAAAGGTTTTCCTATTTCATCCTCTTTTTGACCCGGGCCTTCACCTACAAGCATTATTTTACTTCTAAAATTTCCATCGCTAAAAACTAACTGGTTAGCATGATTTTTAAGATCACAAGCGTCAATTTCAGCAATTTGTTTTTTAAGATTTTCTAGTTGTAATTTAATTTCACCTGGTTGTTGTGACTTTTTCAGGCGTCTTATTGGTTTATTACTAAATTCGTAATTTGAGTCTATTGATTTTAGAAACTCATCATTTAAAACTTCATTATTCATAAAAACAAATGATATCAAAATTTATTAAATTTTTCTTTATTCTAATGATCTTTTTTTTCGCCAAACAGGCGAATTCCAAAGTAACAAATAATGATTTAAATGAGAATGAACTAACCAATTATCTCTCAGCTATAATTTCTTATAATAACCAACAAAACCAAGATTCGTTAAGTTATTTTAATTCGTCAAAAGCATTAGTAAAAAAACGTGATAATTACTTAAGAAAATATATCTTCTCACTAGCTATAAATCAGAAAGTAAAAAAAGCAATTCAAGAAATAAAAATTTTAGAAAATAAAAAAGATTTTGATTTTTTTGAGTCTCAGGTGCTTTTGACGCTGGACTCAATTTTAAAAGAGAAATATGAAGAGAGCGAAAATTATCTTGAACATTTAAATGAACTAAAAAGTTCAAGCGTTTATGAAAATGCAATCTATGATACATTAACGCTATACTTATCGACTTTTAAAAACAAAAAACTGATTTTTCAAAAATCGAATTTTGATAATTTAGATCTTCTGAATATTACATTTTTAAAATGTTATTTAGAAGATGATACCACGTCTAAGTCATTCTATACTTTAGTTAATTCTTCAAATGTAGATTATTCAAGATACTTATTCTTTTATTCTAATTATTTGATCAATCAAAATAAAGCCGAAGAGGCAAAAAAACTTTTTTTGAAACAAGATAAACTCACAAGTGGGCTGCTTATTCTTCAAACAAATGACTGGTTAAAAAATAATCAAACAAAAAAAATTACCGATATATTTTCATGCAAGTCCGAAACTGATCTTTTAGCTGAATTTTTTTTCTTAATTTCAAATTTGTATTCATCTGATGAAGATTTTGAAAGATCTAACTTTTACTTAAGTGTTTCTAATTTTTTAAATGAAAAATTTAAAGCAAATAAGCTATTAACAGTTGAAAACTATTTTAATTCCAAAAAGTACAAAGAGGCTGAAAAAATATTAAAAAATTTTAGTAAGCAGGATAAGCTATTTTATTGGTTCAAAGTGAAAATTAAAACCAAAATAATTGCAGAGAAACATGATGATCAACAAGCGTTGAATTATATTAAAACGAAGTTTAATAAAATAGAAAACAAAACAGATAAGATTATCTTTGACATGGCAAATATTTATAAAAATTATAAAAAATATAAAGAAGCAATAGAACTTTATTCTAAGTTAATGAAAAATTATGACACTAACTCAGATACCTATGCTGATTTATTATTTAGAAGAGGTGGTAGTTATGAAAGATTATCAAATTTTGAAAGGAGCGATAAAGATTTATTAACGGCATTAAAAATCATTCCAGATAATTCTTATACTTTAAATTATTTAGCCTATTCTTGGCTTGAGAGAAAAATTAATATTTCGAAAGCTGTAAAAATGTTGGAGATTGCATATAAGAATAATGAGGATGATCCATATATCACTGACTCAGTTGGTTGGGGTTATTATTTAACAGGAAGATATACAGAAGCAGAAAAATTCATGAGAAAAGCGATAACGCTAATGCCCAATGATCCAATCGTAAATGACCATTATGGTGATATTTTATGGAGTCTTAATAAAAAAATACAAGCAAAGTATTATTGGAATAGCGTTATAGGATTTAAAGATACAGAGAAAGATATGTTAGAAAAAGTAAAAAAAAAATTATTAGTGGGACCAAATATTGATAACAATAACTCATACAATTAAGTCATACGCTAAGATCAATTTAAATTTAAATATTGTAAGCAAAAGAA
>CACKBK010000016.1 GCA_902598425.1 uncultured Pelagibacteraceae bacterium
CGGGTTTTTCTGGTTGTTCACGCTTGATCTTAATTCATCAAAGAAAGATGTACAAAACACTTTACTTAAATGGTTTAAAAAGTATCACAACTATAATGCTTATAGCTGGGAAATCGACTTATTATCTAAAAGAATAATATCCTGGATTTCAAATACAAAAATAACATATGAGGGTAGTGATGAAATTTATAAAAATGAATTTGATTATTTAATTAAAAAACAAGTTAATCATCTTATTAATGAGATTGATCGATCAGAAAAAATTGATGATAAAATAATTGGATGTGCCGCGATAATATTAGCAGGTGTATCATTTAATGATAAAACAAAATTTCTTAATTATGGTTTGAGTCTTTTAAAGCGAATTATTAACAATACATTTGATAGATATGGCTTCCCTAAATCAAGAAATTTGCGGCAACTTACTCTTTTTCTAAAATATTTTATTTTGATTAGAGAATGGTTGAAAGAATCCCAAAACGATATTCCAGAATATCTAGATGAAATTATTTATCATTTAGGCCAAGCTTATAATTTAATTAGTAAAGACTCTGCAGCAACATTCTTATTTAATGGTAGTCAAATTTCAAATAATGCGAATTTTGATAATTATTTAAAAAGATTGGGTTATAATTTCAAAAGCGAAAGTTTTGAAGTAGGTGGCTATGCTTTTTTAAATAACAAAAAACTTTCTTTAGCAATAGATTTGGGCGCTACTCCCGAAAAGAAATTTTCAGAGAATTATCAAGCTGGTACGCTGTCTTTTGAAATATCTTATAATGGTGAAAGAATTGTATCAAATTCGGGCTATTTTCAAAACTTTAAACACCAATTAAATTTAATTTCAAAAAGTACAGCATGTCATAGCACTCTAATTTTAAATAACTGTTCCTCTACTCAGTTCATTAAAAAATCTAGTGGAATTTCATATGCCGATAGTTCTACTAGAGTTACTAGGAAAAATATTAATATTAAAAAAAAACATTGGATTATAAGCGCCGAGCACGATGGTTATCTTAAAAGATATGGGATTATTCACTCAAGAAAAATCGAATGTCTTTTAGATCAAAATAAATTTGTTGGATTAGATAAAATTATAAGAAAAAAAAATGGTAAAGAACTTAATTTTGAAATAAGGTTTCACTTAGATCCCCAAGCAAGAGTAATGAAAACACAAGATAAGAAAACAATTTTTATTGAGTGTAATAACGAAGCCTGGAAGTTCAAATCAGAAGAGTATAATATAAATTACGAAACTGGTCTTTTTTTTGGAAAAAAAAATAATTTCTTGGAAAATCAAAATATACTTGTTTCTGGCATAGTTAAAAATGAAGCACAAGAAATAAAATGGGAAATTGAAAGACTTGTATGAAAAAAATTAAAAGAGCACTTATATCTGTTTACGATAAAAAAAAATTAAAAAACCTATTAAAAGTCTTAAAAAAAAATCATGTGCAAATTTTAAGTTCAGGTGGAACTTACAAAGAAATTAAAAAATTGGGTTTTGAAACTATTGAAATCTCAAATTATACGAAAAGTCCAGAAGTTCTTGATGGTAGAGTAAAAACATTAAATCCCAAAATACATGCTGGAATTTTAATGAAAAGGAATAATGACAAACATAAAAAAGAGTCCATTAAAAATAACTTTCAGGAAATTGATTTAGTTGTGGTGAACTTTTACCCATTTAAAAATGCTTCAGAGAAAACTAATAATCATAACGAAATTCTCGAAAATATAGACATTGGAGGACCTGCATTAGTAAGAGCTGCAGCAAAAAATTATAGAGATGTGACTATAATATCTGATACTTCGCAGTATGATGAAGTAATTCATCATTTGCAGAGAAATAATTGCTCTACAAGTTTGAAATTGAGAGAAAAACTTTCCTCCGAGGCATTCAACGCAACAGCTTCTTACGATAGTAATATTGCTAATTATTTTAATAATATTACAGATAATAGTTTTCCAAAGAGAAAAACACTCGCTTTTAAGTTACATGAAAAACTTAGATATGGAGAAAACCCTCACCAAGAAGCCTCGGTTTATATTGATGGAGATTATAAATTAAAACAATTAAACGGTAAGAAATTAAGCTATAATAATTACAACGATATATTTGCTGCTTTAAGAATATCAAAGACTTTGCCGAAAAATAAAGGAACAGTAATTGTCAAGCATGCCAATCCATGTGGTGTATCAATTGAAACAAATAAAGTGGAAAGTTTTAAACTTGCACTTAAATCAGATCCTATAAGTGCATTTGGGGGCATTGTTTCTTGTAATTTTAAAATTAATAAAAAAGTAGCAGAAGAAATTAACAAAGTGTTTTTTGAAGTAATTATCGCAGATGGATTTGATAAAGAAACACTAAGAATTTTTAAACGAAAAAAAAATCTTAGATTAATTGATTCGAGCAATCTTAAAAATAAAAATTTACAAAATTTTAAAAACGATTTTAACATGTTGCTCCTTCAAAGTTCTGATGACATTAAATTTTCAATTAAAAATTTTAAAGTAGTTTCAAAACTAAAACCAACTAGAAAAGTATTAAATAATTTAATTTTTGCTTTCAATATTTGTAGATTCGTAAAATCAAATGCAATAGTTTTAACTCATAGAGGCACAACGGTAGGAATAGGCTCTGGTCAACCTAGTAGGTTAGATAGTTGTAAAATAGCAATTGATAAATTAAAAAAATTTAATTCTGATATAAATGGTGAAATTTTAGCTGCATCAGATGCTTTTTTTCCTTTCGTTGACGGTATAGAAACTTTGGTTCAATCTGGTGTTACCGCTGTAATTCAACCATCCGGCTCAGTTAGAGATAAAGAGATTATAAAATATGCTAATGAAACTGGAACTATACTGGTCTTTTCAAAATCACGTCACTTTAATCACTAACCAATTTTGTCGACCTTCGCAGCTAGTATAAAATCACTTTCTGCTAATCCTTGTATAGCATGAGTAAATATTTTAATTTTTGCATACCCCCATCCAAAAGCTATATCAGGATGGTGACCCTCTTTTTCTGAGATTTCTCCGACTTTGTTTACAAAAGATTGGCTTTCTAAAAAATTTTCAAATTTAAATTCTTTAAATAAATAAAAATTTTTTTTTTCGTCTTCTTTAACATCCCAACCGTCAACCTTTTTTAAATATTTATGAATCTCACTCTTATCAAATGCTGGTATTCCTCCTTCACAAGGGACGCACTTTTTATTTGCTAAATCATCCATAAATTTCCTTAATTTGGAGCGGGCAATGGGACTTGAACCCACGACCTTCTCGTTGGCAACGAGACGCTCTACCACTGAGCTACGCCCGCTTTTATTGAATTATTATAATGAGCGATCTTTTTAATTGCAACAACTTATGGAAAATTAATATTATTTAAATGCTACCTAATTATCATTTACTAATATTATTTGATTAATATAATTTATAATATTATGAAAAATAAAATTAATCTGCCCTCTGAAATACCAGTCTTTCCACTATCAAACTTTATTATTTTTCCTGAGACCACAGTCCCTTTAAATATATTTGAACCAAGGTACATACAAATGATAGATGACTCAATGAAATCACACAGATTGATTGGAATGGTTCAGCCAAAAAAAACCGGAGATTTGAAAAAACCAGATTTATATACTGTAGGATGCCTAGGGAAAATAACAAGTTTTAATGAAACAGAGGATGGTAGATATCTAATTGTATTAAATGGGTTGAGCCGTTTTCAAATATTAAATGAAATATCTACGGATAAACTTTATAGAATTTGTGAGGTAAATTATAAAAAATATTCTTCGGACTCCGATGATATTAAAGAAAAAGTTAATTTTTCAAATTTGGAGTCAATTTTAAAGGATCTAAAAAGTATTTTTGACAAAAAGGGTTATGCAATTAATTGGTCTGAACTCAAAAAGCAAGATATGTATAATACTGTAAATACATTATCTATGGCCTCTCCAATTTCTTTAGAAGAAAAACAAACTTTGCTCGAGAGTTTAAGTATAAATGATAGAAAGTCAAAATTAGAAAATATATTAAAGACGTATTTACTAGATGAGTTTGGCAATAATACTTTGCAGTAACTAAATATTTCTTAATCCATTATCAGCAAAATTAATAAAAAAATCTTTTAGCTTTTTATTTTTGTTAATTAATGCTGGAATAGAACTTGAAAATTTATTGTTAAAAGTTGTATCAAATTTAAAAAAGCTCTCAATTAGGTTTATTCCATTAGAGTAAAGCAAATTGTAAGGTCTTGTTTTATTTTGAAAACTACTAAGTAAATTTTTATTGAATGGAAGACCAAGATTTTTAGACTTAACTAATTCATTCACTAGTATTTTTAAATCTCTTAAAGTCATATTAAATCCCTGACCTGCTAATGGATGGATTTTATGAAGTGCATCACCAAATAATAATATATTGTTATGAAAATAATATCTCGCTGCTTCGAATTTTAATTCTGCTATTTCAAACTTAGAAAAATTTATAATATCATAATATTTATTATAATTTTTAATTAAATTTTTTATATTTTCATCTAAAAGTCTATTATTTCTTTTTCGTAACGAAAAAACTACTGAGGTCATGGTTTTAGATAAAGGTAAAAAAGCTAATGGTCCATAATTTGTAAATATTTGTCTTGCTTTATTATTTTGAATAGATTTATGTTTTATGATTGAGGTATATGCAATGCTTTTGTAATCTTTAGTGAACTTTTGATTAAAAAAACTATTATTGTAAAAATTATTTCTTTCACAATTAATAATTAATTGATTTTTACTGCTACTAAGCATTTTTTCATAAAACCTTTTATTTTTAATTTTAGTGAATTTGATTTTATTTAAACTTCTTTTTAAAATTTTAATTAGTTCGTGATTTCGTATTAAATAAAAAAGCACTCTTTTATTCTCAAAATTTAAAACTTCTTTTAAGGGATCATTTTCCGTTAAAATTCCAATTTCGTTTACCGGATTTACAAGTTTTTTGGGTATTGAAAGAATATCTGCCTTTAGAAAAGCCATATTTTTATTTGTAATTGCTATGGTTCTATTAGATTTAAGATTTTGAGTTTTGGCCTTATAAAATATTTCAAAATTTATATTTTTATTTGCTAAAGCTTTAGCAAGAATTAGGCCTGTGAGACTATTTCCAATTATACTTATTTTCATAAAAAAATAATTTTAACAACAAATATTAAATGATACAAAGTGATAAATTGGATTCTATATTATTTTATGAATATTAAGCCATTAATACAAAATATATCAAATTTTTTGTTTAATAGACTTGTTCAATTAATAGGTATTGTTTTAACATTTTTAAGTATATTTATTCTTCTAGCACTTTTTACTTACTCTGCTGAGGATCCAAATTTTGTATTTTCAAACAATAATGAAATAAATAATATATTTGGGTTCCAAGGAAGTGTTGTTTCTGACTTTCTTTTACAAACCATGGGACTAGTTTCATTTTTATTCTCAATCACTTTATTTATTACAGGGATAAATGTTGTAATAAAAAAAAGATTAGTAATTATTCTAGAAAATTTTTTTTATACAATCTTGTATGTTATATTTGGAACAGTTTTTTTGGGCATATTTTACCTCAACTCATTTTGGCTACCTGTTAACGGTAATGGTGGTTTCGTCGGAAATATCCTAACCCAAACTTTTTTAGAAAATCTAATCTTAACAAATCAAGAAATATCTTATTATATTTTAATTTTGGTAACTGGTTTACTATTTTTAAAGAGTATTAATTTTAGTCCCATGGGTTTAATTAATTTTATAAAAAAAATAAAAACTAGAAATGTAAGCAATAAAATAACTGAAAATCAATTTGAAAACTCAGAAGTTATAAATTCAAAACAACTAAAAATGGATGAACAAGTTCAAGAAAATTTTTCTTTTGATCAAAAGATCAAGATAAATAAAGATATCAAAATTAAATATAAGACTCCTAAAATTGAGTTTTTGAACACCTCAACCAAAGATGAAAGATCAAAGAAAAATAGTGATCCAAATTACAATTCGGAATCATTAGAAAAAATTCTTTTAGATTTTGGTGTCGAAGGAAAAATAAAAAAAGTAAGTAATGGACCAGTTGTAACATTAAATGAATTTGAACCAGCAGCTGGCGTAAAAGTTTCAAAAGTGATTAATCTTTCAGAGGACATAGCTAGAAATACTAGCTCAGAGTCTGCAAGAATATCTACAATTCCAGGTCAAAATACTATAGGGATTGAACTTCCAAATACTTTTAGAGAAAATGTATACCTAAGCGAAATAATTTCGTCTTCCAATTTTAAAAATAAAGATATCAAATTACCAATTGCTTTAGGCAAAAGTATATCGGGTATTCCAATTACTGGTGATCTATCGTCAATGCCTCATTTATTAATTGCAGGAACAACTGGTTCAGGAAAATCTGTTTGCATTAATACAATTATTCTATCTCTTTTGTATAAACACTCGCCTGATAAATGTAAATTTATTCTAATAGATCCCAAAATGTTAGAGCTATCAACCTACGAAGGTATACCACATTTGCTTTGCCCCGTAATAACTGAGGCAAAAAAAGCTGCTTCTGTACTTGGCTGGGTAGTTAAAGAGATGGAAAGTAGATACAAACTTATGACAAGAGAAGGAGTTAAAAATATTGATGGATATAATTCTAAACATACTCATTCAATGCCTTACATAGTTGTAATTGTTGATGAAATGTCTGATTTAATGTTAGTTGCTGGAAAAGAGATAGAAAATTATATTCAAAAGTTATCTCAAATGGCAAGAGCTGCTGGCATTCATATTATTATGGCAACCCAAAGACCAAGTGTTGATGTAATAACTGGAACTATCAAAGCTAACTTTCCAACAAGAATATCTTTTCAAGTAACATCAAAAATTGATAGCAGAACAATCTTAGGTGAGCAAGGCGCTGAACAACTATTAGGAAAAGGGGATATGCTTTATATGTCTTCAGCTAATCGAATAGTGAGGATACACGCCCCATATGTTTCTGAGAATGAAATTAATAAAGTTAATAATTACATAAGGTCTCAGGCAGAACCTGATTATGTCGATGAGATACTTAGCTTCGCTGATGAACGAGATGAAGGAGCTTCATTGTCAAATGATAATAAGGATGAATTATATGAAACAGCTGTTGGTATAATTAAGTCTGAAGGAAAAGCTTCAACTTCTTTTTTGCAACGAAAATTACAAATTGGTTATAATAGAGCTGCAAGAATAATTGATATGATGGAAGATAATGGAATAGTAAGCAAGGCAAATCATGTGGGAAAAAGGGATGTTTTAAAGTCATGAAACAATTAAGCGTAGTTTTTTTTAGTATTTTTTTTTTTTGTGTAAATCTAAACGCGTCTGAAATTGAAAATATAATAAATCACTTTAAAAAAATTGAAAATATTTCTTTCTCATTTAAACAAAATATTAATGAAAAAATAGAGAAAGGTAATTGTGTTGTAGAATATCCAAAAAAAATTTATTGTTTATATGATAATTTTAATAAAAAACTTTTGGTATCCAATGGAAAAGACCTTGTTATTAAAAACCAACAAATAGATCAGTATTATATCTATCCAATTGAAAAAACCGCTCTAAATCTAATATTGGACAAAGATTTTCTTATTTCAAAAATTGAGAAGGCAAATATGGACTTGGTTGATAACAAACTCTATAGATTTAGATTTGAGGAAAATGAACATACAATTAATATTTTTTTCGACAGAAAAACTCTAAATCTTATTGGTTGGCAAAATATTGATATATATCAAAATTTAGTCATTACATATCTTTTTGATATAAAAATAAATTCTCAACTTGAGAGAGATCAGTTCAAATTACCTTCGATTAATTAGATGGCCTGCCTCTTAAGGATTTCATTTTTAAAAACTTGCATTCCTCTTGACTTATAATTTAATATTGCATTTGGGTGGTCCAGAGAGCAAGTATGGACCCAAACTCTCTTAACATCAGACTGAAAACCAAGCTTGATAGCTTCTGATAATAAGTATCCTCCATACCCTTTGGAGAAAAATTCTTCCAGAATTCCAAAATATGCTATTTCACAATCAAAAGCTTCGTTATTATATATCAACTCAAAATAACCAATCAAATTATTATTTTCTTTCAATACGTAAGTTTTTAAATTTTTATTTGCTGTGTATTTTTGCCAAGTTGTGTCACTCCACACTAATCTATCAACCCATTGATATTTTTTACCAATTTGTTTGTAGAAAAATTTATTCAATTCAAAATTTTCAGATTTTAATAAATCTATTTTTAAATTATCAATTGGCTTTTGCTTATCTTTAAGTTTATCAATTGACGTAATTTCTAAATAGTATCTGTCGATTTTTTCTATCACTCAACCATTCTCCCAACTTTTTCACCCCCAAAAATATGAAAATGTAAATGAGGTACTTCTTGACCTCCGTGTTCATTGATGTTTGCTAAAGTTCTATATCCTTTGCCTTTATTTATAGACACTCCTAGTTTTTCAGCAACATTTGAGATGCCTTTTAAAAGTCCAACGATTTCATCTTTTGATGCTTTATTAGTAAAATCATCCAAATCTATGTATTTTCCTTTTGGTATTACAAGAGCATGAATTTTTTTTTGAGGATTAATATCATGAAAAGATAAAATAAAATCATCCTCATAGATTTTTTTACAAGGAATCTCCCCCCTTAAAATTTTTGCAAAAATGTTATTTTCATCATAGCTCATTACAGCACCTCTATTTCCTCTATAATTTTAATAATTTTTCCCTCTCTAACTACGGCCTTTAATTTTGCGCATTCATAATATGCATTTGAATTCTCCTCAGCTATTACTTTCATTTCAAAGCATTTTTCCTTATTTTCTACAAGCAGGTGCTCAATTAAATCTAAATCGTCAGGATCGCCAAGATACATCATTAATCCAATGACTTTATCTTCCTTTTCAAATCCCATTTTTTCTATCTGGGCTACTTCTTTATCTATTCCAACTTCAAAATTTTTAATCGCTACAAATCCCTTATAAATAATAAAACCTACTATTAATAAAAAAACAAATTTTATTTTACTCATTTATAATCAGCTTTTACCTAATACTTTTTTTACAGTATCACCCATTACAGATGGATTTTTTGAAATTGTTACTCCACACTCTTTAAGAAGTTCAACTTTTTCAACTGCACTTTCACCATATGCTGAAACAATTGCACCAGCATGTCCCATCACTCTACCTTTAGGAGCGGTCAATCCAGCAATATAAGCGATAACAGGTTTTTTCATATTTTCTTTTGCAAAGTGACCTGCTGCTACTTCTTGTGGACCTCCAATTTCTCCTATCATTAAAATTGCATCAGTCTCATTATCTGTCTCAAATTTCTCAATAATGTCTCTGAAAGAACTACCATTAATTGGATCACCTCCAATTCCTACACTTGTAGAAACTCCTATATTTAAATTTTTTAATTGCTGGGCCGCTTCATAACCTAAAGTCCCTGATCTGCTTATGATACCAATTCTTCCCTCTTTATAAATATGACCAGGCATTATTCCTAACATACACTTACCTGGACTAATTATACCCGCACAATTTGGGCCTACAAGTGTCATCTTACCACTTTTTGTATATCTTCTCATATACCTTTTAATTTTAATCATATCATGTGAAGGTATTCCATCAACAATTGCAACACAGGTTTTAATTCCTGCGTCTGCTGCCTCCATAGCACTATCTGCTGCAAATGCAGGAGGTACAAATAGTATTGATGCGGTTGCACCCGTTTCCTTAACTGCTTCTTTGACGGTATTAAATACTGGACGATCTAAATGTTTGGTTCCGCCTTTACCAGGTGTCACCCCGCCAACAACATTTGATCCATATTTCATCATTTCATCAGCATGAAAGGTTCCCATTTTGCCAGTGAAACCTTGGATGATTATTTTTGTACTTTTATCAATTATAACAGCCATAAATTATTTTCCTAAAGCTTTAACTGCTTTATTTGCAGCATCTTCTAAAGTGTTCGCCTCTATATATTTAATTTTACTTTTTTTTAGTATTTCATTTCCCTTTTCTACATTTGTTCCAGCTAATCTTATTACTAAGGGAACCTTTACTTCAATTTTCTGTAAAGCCTGGACAATTCCCTCTGCCACCCAATCGCACCTATTAATACCTGCAAAAATGTTTACTAAAATTACTCTTACTTTATCGTCCATTGTTATTAATCTAAATGCCTTTACAATTTTTTCAGGAGTTGCTCCTCCACCAACATCTAAAAAATTAGCTGGAGACCCCCCAGCTAGCTTAATCATGTCCATCGAAGCCATTGCGAGACCCGCACCATTTATGATGTTTCCGATATTCCCGTCCAAACTTACATAGTTCAAGCCTCTGTCCGATGCGTAAACTTCTTTTGTTTCCTCTTGAGTTTTATCTCTTAATTCAGAAACCTGGCTACGCCTGAACATTGCGTTGTTATCGAAACTCATCTTACAGTCCAATGCAAGTATTTGTTTTTGTTTTGAAATTACTAACGGGTTTACTTCAACCATAGTTGCATCAAGTTCACTAAAAGCTTTGTAGCATCCAACTATTGTATCGGACACACGTGGAATTAAAGCTGGCTCAATGCCAAGACCAAAAGCAAGTTCTCTAGCTTGAAAATTTTGTATTCCAACAGCAACTTCTATTTTAGATCTTATTATAGTTTCTGGTTTTTCCTTTGAAATTTCCTCCACACTCATACCTCCCTCTGTTGAAGCAACAATCATAATACTTTCTGAACTTCTATCAAAAACTAAACCTAAGTATAATTCTTTTTCAATATCAGTTGCTTCTTCTATATAAATTCTATTTACTATTTTTCCCTCAGGTCCTGTTTGATTAGTAACTAATTTTTTTCCAAGTAATTTATCTGTTGCTTGTGCTACTTCTAATGGTGAGTTACAAACAATTATACCACCTGCTTTTCCTCTTGCACCTGAATGTATTTGAGCTTTAGCAACCCATTTAGATCCACCGATTTCTCTAGCTTTATTTTCTGCATTCTCAGGACTGTAAACAATACCTCCTCTTGGTATCGTTACTCCAAAACTTGATAGGATTTTTTTTGCTTGATATTCGTGAATGTCCATAACTTACTTATTATGTATTAATTTGTCTATGTTGACAATATTTTCAGCCATTCGAGCTGAGGCTGCATCAATCATTCTGCCGTCAAGTTGGGCTGCACCTTTTCCCTCTTTTGCCGCTTTATCAAGTTCCTCTATTATTCTTTTTGCTTTGGCAACCTCTGACTCTGGTGGTGTAAATACTTTGTTTGCAAGTTCGATCTGCGAAGGATGAATGGCCCATTTACCTTCGATACCAATTGCTGCTCCTCTTTTTGCAGACTCTATGTAGGCATCCGGGTCATTAAAATCACCAAATGGTCCATCTATTGCTCTTAATCCATAGGCCCTACATGTGACTACTAACTCTGATAAACCGTGATGCCATTGATCTCCTGGGTAGTCAGGATTTAATCCTCCAATAACAACCGTTCTAGCTCTTAAGCTTGCTGCGTAATCTGCTACACCAAAATGTAAAGCTTCTAATCTAGAACTTGATTGAGCAATCTCTTTTATGTTTGCCATACCCAATGCTGTTTCAATTAAGCATTCAATTCCAATTTTATTTTGTATTTTTTTATTAGTTTCAATTTGTGTTAATAAACAATCCACCATATAGACATCGCTTGCAGTTCCTGCCTTTGGTACTAATATTGTATCAACATTGTTTCCAGCTTGTTCAACTATTTCAATTAAATCACTGTACATATAATGAGTATCCAAACTATTGATTCTTACTGAAATAGTTTTGCCTTTTTCTCTCCAATTCATTTCATTTAACGCTTTAATGGTATTCTTTCTTGCAGCTACTTTGTCATTTGGAGATACTGCGTCCTCCAAATCCAGAAAGACAACGTCTGCCTCAGAATTTAATGCTTTCTCAAACATTTTTGGTGATGAGCCTGGAACTGCTAATTCACTTCTATGAAGTCTTGCCCTTGCTGGTTTATAAAATTTATGGCTCATAAGGATTTTTTAATCTGTAAAGGCTAGCACTAATTTAGGCTTTTTAAGACTCTTTATTTTCGTCTTTTATCTAATTCTAACATTATATCCTCAATTCGAACGCCATTTCCTTCGAGATAGACTAATAAATGGTAAAGGACATCTGCTGCTTCGTGAACTGTATTAGAATTATTTTCAACTGCCTCTATTAATTCAGCTATTTCCTCTTTTACTTTTTCAACACTTAAATTTTTATCTCTTAATAATTTTGAAGTATAAGATTTTTCATCTGGTGATGTTTTTTTTTGTCTTATTGTTAATATTAAGTTTTCTAAAGTTTTGAGCATACTAAATTCTAACTGGAATTCCCTTTGAATCCAAATATTCCTTTGCCTGTTTTACTGAATATTTGCCGTAATGAAAGATTGAAGCTGCTAGCACAGCACTCGCATTACCTAATTTAATACCATCCACTAAGTGATCTAAAGTACCAACCCCACCAGAAGCAATAACAGGAATATTTACAGCAGATGTAATCTTGGACATTAGATCAATATCATATCCGACCTGGGTACCATCTCTATCCATTGATGTTACAAGTAATTCCCCCGCACCACTTCTTTCCATTTCTTTTGCAAATTTTAGTGCGTCAATACCAGTTTTATTTCTTCCACCATGAGTATAAATCTCCCATACATCTCCATTTTTTTTTGCATCTATTGCAACAACGATACATTGAGAACCAAATTTTTTTGAGCTATTAACAACAACCTGCTTATCATTTACCGCAGCTGTATTTATTGAAACTTTATCAGCACCACAGTTAAGTAGATTACTAATATCTTCGACAGTTCTTACTCCTCCGCCTACTGTTAAAGGAACAAAACATTTCTTTGAGGTTTTTTCTACAACGTCATAAATGGTATCTCTATTTTCATTTGAGGCTGTTATATCTAAAAAACAAATTTCATCAGCACCACCATCGCTATAAATTTTTGCTTGCTCAACAGGATCTCCTGCATCCTTTAAATCAACAAAGTTAATGCCTTTTACAACACGGCCATTCTTTACATCTAAACAAGGAATAATTCTATTTTTAAGCATCTTCTTTTATAAGTTCATCTAATTTAATATCCCCATCATAAATTGCTTTCCCAACTATTATACCTTCAATATTTTTTAAACCCTTTGCTTTTTTAATATCATCTATTGATGAAACCCCACCAGATATAATTACAGGACAATTGGATTTAGCAGCAACTTTTGATGTTTCGTTAAAATTTGGACTTTGCTTCATTCCATCTTTATTTATATCAGTATAAATAAGTCTGCTAACCCCATAATCATTTACCTCATTCAAAAAATCTAAAGCTAATTGATTAGAATTTTCCTTCCATCCAGATACTGATAAATATCCATCTTTAGTATCTAAACCTAATGCTATTTTATTTGGAAATTTCTGGCATGCCTCTTTTAAAAAATTTTTATCTTTAATAGCGGCGCTTCCTAAGATTACTTTCTCAGCGCCAACATCAATATATTTTTGAATACTATCAAGATTTCTAATACCACCGCCTATCTCGACTTTTAGATGAATGTTGCTAACAATATTTTTGATAACATCAATATTTACTGTTTTGCCTAGCAACGCTCCATCTAAATCAACAACATGTAAATTTTTAAAACCATGATTTTTATATTTGTTGGCTTGCTCAATTGGAGACATTTCATATTCCGTTTTATTTTTAAAATCTCCTTTGATAAGTCTTACGCACTTCCCATCTTTAATGTCTATTGCTGGAAATATTTTCATTTATAAATTTATAAAATTATTAATTATTTTTAATCCAGTTTTATCACTTTTTTCTGGGTGAAATTGTGTTCCAAATAAATTCTCTTTCTCAACTGAACAAACAACTTTTGTTGAATAATCAGTAGTAGCTGAAATAACTCTATTATCTTTAGGTATGAATTCATAACTATGAACAAAGTACATGTGTGAATTATTTTCTACTTCTTTAAAAATTTTACTATTCTTTAAGATGTTTATTTGATTCCAGCCTATATGGGGAAGTTTATATTTGCCATTCTGGTTATCTATTTTTGATACTTTGCCTGAAATCCATCCAAGGCCTTTTGTTTCGGTTTCTTCGTAACCAACATCTGCGAACATTTGTAACCCGACACAAATACCCAGAAGTGGTTTTTTATATACCTTAACAAATTCATTTAAAGCATCGTTTAAACCGCTGATTTTGTTTAATGCATCTACGCAGCTTTTAAATGATCCTTGTCCTGGTAGAACAATTTTATCAGATGCTTTGATTTTTTCTAAATCTGAAGTTATTTCTATTTTTACTTTATTTTGCGCAACCTCTTTAAATGAGTTTACTACAGAGCTAATATTGCCTGAGCTATAATCAACGATTGTGACTTTCATTAATTCTTTTTTTATAAAGAACCTTTTGTAGAGGGCACTGTGTTTTTATTTTTTGGATCTAATTCAAGTGCTGCTCTTAGTGATCTAGCAAGTCCTTTATAACAAGATTCGATAATATGGTGACTGTTATCACCATAAATATTTTCTACGTGAAGAGTAATCCCGGCAGATTGTGCAAAAGCTTGGAACCATTCCTTGAATAACTCAGTATCCATTTCACCTAATTTTTCTACTTTTAATTTTACATTCCATATTAAATATGGCCTATTAGATACATCTAACGCTACTCTAGTTAGTGTTTCATCCATAGGTAAAAGTGCATGTGCGTATCTTTTTATTCCAACAAAATTTTTTGATGCCTTTTTCAAACATTCGCCAATAGCAATTCCAGTATCTTCGGTTGTGTGATGTAAATCAATATGAGTATCGCCTTTGGCTTTAACTTTTAGATCTATTGAAGAATGTTTAGATAATTGCTCTAACATATGATCGAGAAAACCAATTCCTGTGTCAATTTTGTATTGACCTTTTCCATCAATATTTAGTTCAACCTTGATTGATGTTTCTTTTGTTTTTCTAGTAATATCAGCTTTTCTCTTCATTATTTTAATACGTATATATTCATTATTTGCTTATATCAATAAAAGTAATCAATAGCTTGAATTATAGAAATTAATGTCCATCTAAGATGTATGACAACAATTGTATTAGTAAGAAAAAATAAAGATGTTGTGGTTGCTAGCGATGGGCAGGTTAGTATGGGAAATACTGTCATCAAAAGTACTGCTAATAAAGTTAGAAAAATTGAGAAAAGAAATGTGATCGCTGGATTTGCAGGATCAACTGCGGATGCATTAACGTTATTTGAAAGATTGGAGTCTAAATTAGAAAAACATGCAGGTAATTTAACAAGAGCTGCTGTTGAGCTTGCAAAAGATTGGAGAACAGACAAGTATTTAAGAAGACTTGAGGCGTTAATGGCAATTGGAGATAAAGAAAAAAGTTTTATAATCTCAGGCACAGGAGATGTTCTAGAACCGGAAGGTGATGTAATTGGAATTGGATCTGGAGGAAATTATGCATTAGCCTCAGCTAAAGTATTAATGGATACCGATTTATCAGCTGAAGAAATTGCAAAAAAGGCTATTAAAGTTGCATCAGAAATTTGTGTTTTTACAAACAATAATATTACTGTGGAAAAAATATAATGGAAAAATCAAACGTAACACCACTAGTTCCTAAAGATGGAAAAAAAGATAATGAGACTTATATAAGCTCTCTTTCACCAAGAGAAATAGTATCAGAATTAGATAGATTTGTTATTGGGCAAAATAAAGCTAAGCGTGCTGTTGCCATTGCACTTAGAAATAGATGGAGAAGACAAGCTCTTAAAGGCGATATGAAAGATGAGGTGCTGCCTAAGAATATTCTTATGATTGGACCAACGGGTGTTGGAAAAACTGAAATTTCAAGAAGATTATCTAAGCTCGCTGAAGCTCCTTTTGTAAAAGTTGAGGCTACGAGATTTACAGAAGTTGGATATGTAGGAAGAGACGTTGAGCAAATTGTTAGGGATTTATTAGAAATCGCCATTGCTATGGAAAAAGTTAAAAAAAGAAAAGAAGTTTATGCTCAAGCACAAAAGCAAGCGGAAGAAAAAGTTTTAGATGCAATTGTAGGAAATAAAGCAAGTGTTGCAACTAGAGAAAGTTTTAGGAAAAGACTTAGAAATGGTGATTTGGATGATAATGAAATAGAGATTGCTGTAAACGAAAGTAATTCATCTATGCCGTCATTTGAAATTCCAGGAATGCCTGGAGCTAATGTTGGTATGATAAATATTGGAGAAATGCTTGGCAAAGGAATGGGTAAGCAGCAAAAGAAAAAGAAAATGACGGTAAAAGAGTCTCATGAAATTTTAATTAACGAGGAGTCAGACAAGCTTATAGAACAAGATAAAATTATTAAATCTGCAAAAAATTCAACAGAAAATAACGGAATAGTTTTTTTAGACGAAATAGACAAAATTTCTGCAAGAACTGATCGTGTAGGTGGTGATGTTTCTAGAGAAGGTGTTCAAAGAGACTTATTACCTTTAATAGAAGGTACAACTGTAAGTACAAAATATGGACCAATTAAAACTGATCACATATTATTTATTGCATCAGGAGCATTCCAATTGGCAAAGCCATCTGATCTGCTTCCAGAGCTACAAGGTAGACTGCCAATTAGAGTTGAGCTTGAAGCTTTAACAAGTGATGACTTTAAAAAAATTTTAAGAGAACCAGACAATAGTTTAATTAAGCAATATAAAGCTTTATTAAAAACTGAAAATGTTGATTTAGAGTTTTCTGATGATGGTATAGATGCAATAGCAAATATAGCAACTGAGGTGAATTCTACGGTTGAAAACATAGGTGCTAGAAGGCTTCACACTATTATTGAGAGAGTTTTAGACGAAATAAGTTTTACTGCTACAGACAGATCTGGAGAAAAAATAGTGGTCGACTCAAAATACATCAAGGAAAATTTGGGAGAGTTAGTTAAAGATACAGATCTTTCAAAGTTTATCTTATAATTATTTTTTTTTTAACAATATATTAAAACTCCCACTACTTGCTTCATTTACTGTTTCTTGATCAATTTTTAAGATTTTATCCATTAAATCAGAATTGTTTGTGATGTAATCAGGAACAGCATATTTTAAAATTGATAAATCTTTTGATTGATAGGGATCTTTTTGATTGCTGGATCTATTCCCTTTGCCAGTAATTATATTAATATTTCTAATTCCACTCTCAAAACAGTTTAATATTAATTCTCTTACCTTGTTATTTGCTTGGTCTAAAGTATAACCGTGAAGGTCAATAGACATTTTAGATTGGGTGTTATTATGGATATTAGAAGTTTTGTCTTTATCTTCCAATTTATTTTTACTATTTATGAAATTATTCCAATCATTTTTATCTTTATCGCTTATATTGCTCAATCAACTCTCAGTTCCAATTAAAAGCCAATTTGGATTGTTTGAAGAAATTTCCTTTGAAAATATCCATGTATCATAAACTTTTTTAACTTTTTTTGGATCACCAGATATTATTTTATCATCTTTATCTTTAATACATGAAATAATTTCACTTGCAAAATCAACGGTGACTTCCAGGAAACCTTTATTATTTTCATGTTTTTTAATTTCAGCTGAGTTAATTCCTATAAAAGTTGTCTCAGATATTTGACCGTTCGTTTTCATGTCTTTAATAGCATTCTCAAATTGATCGTAAACTTTTTTGCTTAATATTTGTTTTACACCGCTAAGATTACCTGATGAAAAACTAACGACTATATTTTCATAAGCAATCTTTGCCCCTTTAATAAAGTTATTTTTAGCTTCGTCGTCAAATTCCATATTTTTTGGATTTTTTTGAAGTGGTTCCTTTGAAAAATCATGTGGAAAGCTTGATGCCATTTCATCTTCGTAGCCAGATTTTTTTCCTAAAATTCCTCTCAACCTTAAGAATATAAATCCAGCAATCATTGCTAAAAGTATGATATCAATGTATTCAAAACTATAACTCATACTTAAATAATATTTACTATGTTGCTTAATTTCAACCAGCAAATTAGACTAAAGACAAATGAACGCTATATTATTATCAATTATCCTAATTCCTGTTGTTGAGATCTACCTTTTTATTGAGATAGGAGGTAAAATTGGTGCTTTCAATACTATATCCCTAATTTTCATCACTGCATTTGTAGGGGTTCTTTATGCAAGATATGAGGGTTTTAACACGCTTAGATCAGCAATGTCACAAATGGTTAAAAACGAACTCCCAATTTATGAAATTATATCAGGCGCTGCTTTAGCATTTGCTGCATTGCTACTAATAATACCAGGCTTTGCAACAGACTTAGTAGGATTCTTAATAATATTTCCACCTACTCGTTATTTATTATTTAAGAAATTTAAAAATAAACATTCTGGTAAAAAATATGATAAGGAAGATTTAATTGAAGGCGAGTCCGAAGATATAGATGAGAATAAATAAATGAGTGAAAAATATAAAATACTATCAAACTTTGTTAAAGATATGTCCAGCGAAACACCAGACGTGGAAAGTTATTTATCAACCAAAAATAATATAAATAAATATGAACTAGATATAGATATAAGCTCTAAGCCACTTAAGAATAAACTTATAGAGGTTAATACAAGTCTAAAATTTCAAAATAAAATACAAGCAGACAAAAAATCTTATTTTGAAATTGTTTATGCATCAATTGTTCAAATTGAAGAAAGTATAAAAGAGAAAAAAGATCTTCAGAAAATTATCTTATGTGATATTCAAAATGATATCTATCCGAAAATCGAAAAGATACTTTTAAATTTATTAAGTGACTCTGGATATTCAAACGTAAAGTTTGATAAAAAAGTTGATTTTAATAAATTATTCAACGATAAATTTAACTAAAAAAATTTTTTTTTAAATAAGTTTTTAAAAACAACTTATGATTTTCAATTTCCTGTTTTGAAGGTTTAATAACTTTTTTACAATATGGTAGGTCTTTGTTATCACTTAAGCTTATTACTTTATCAGTGTTTTCAAAATTCAGTAAGGGTTCTTTTTGGTCAAAAAGATTTACATAAACTTTTGAAAGTAACTCACAATCAATTAAAGCTGTATGTTTTACTCTTCTTGAATTATCAATTTTATACCTTTTACACAGAGCATCCAAACTAATCTGTGAACCCGGAAATTTATTTTTTGAAATTTCAAGAGTGTCTATAACGTTTTCAAAATTTATTTTATTTCTATTCACCATCGTTAATTCATTATTAATATGTGAAATGTCAAATTTTGCATTGTGAATTACTAATTTTTTACCATCAATAAACTTTAAAAATTCATCAACAACTTCTGAAAATTTTTTTTGTTTCGACAAAAATTCATCGGAGTATCCGTGAACTTTAAATGCCTGTTCTGAAACCTTTCGTTCTGGATTTAGATAACAATGAAAGGTATTTTTTGTGGGTATAAAATTCTCAATTTCTAAACATCCTATCTCAACAATTCTATGCCCATCTCTGATATCTAATCCTGTTGTCTCTGTATCAAGTATTATTTCTTTATTAGTCATTTATTCTTAAAATTTTAAATTTTAAATTATTAACAGCTATTTTTAATACCCGTGAATTAAAATTATTTGCTATTTTATAATTGGATTTTTTTTTCTTTAAATTGCTTTTCAGTTGTATTTTTTTGAATTTTTTAAGTAATTTTTTATTATAATTTGATCTTTCTCTTAATCTTTTATTAATAAGATTTTGCTTTGCATCAACGTAAATTATTATATCTCCTTTTTTATTTAGTCTATTTTCTAGATATAAAGGTATATCTAATACAATCGCTCTTTTTTTTTTGTTCTTTTTAATAAATAAATTCATTTTTTTTCTGACAATGGGGTGAATAATTTTTGTTATTATTTTTAAATTTTTGTTATTTGCCAATATGCAACATAAGATCTCTTTTTATCAATTGGAAATGATTTTATAAATTTTGGGATTTTTTTGTGAAGTTTCTTAAAAAAAAATTTATTTTTTTTATAAATTAAAGAAACCTCTTTATCTGCATTAAATACTGGTAAACCAAATAATTTAGCTACAAATGACTTTCCTGATCCTATATTGCCGACTACTGCTATTCTAATCATTTTTCAACTATTCCAATAACTTCGTCGTCGATTACTGGAAATATTTTATGCCAAACAGAGAATGCTTGGTGAGCTTGATATATAAACATCATTTTCCCATTTTCCGCAAGATTCCCCAATTTCCTAGCATCTAATAAAAAATTAGTTTCTTTAGGATTATAAATAACATCATAAAAAAATTTATTTTCTCCAAACTTTTTTAAATCTATATCTAGTCTTTCTCCTTTTTTTAAACCTATGCTAGTTGCATTTATAATCATGTCAACATCAATAGTTTTATTCCAATCAATTAAATTTATTTCTGAAAATTTTTTTTTTAAATTTAGTGCATTATTTTCACTCCTGTTTTTAACGAATATTTTTTCAATATTCATTTTTTTTAAAGCAACAATTATTGATGGAACCACCCCTCCTGCTCCAATTATTAATGCTTTTTTCTTATTTACATTATATTTGCAATGTCTAATGGATAATTCGAAACCAGCTATATCGGTATTATGTCCTATTAATTTTCCATCAACACAATATATTGTATTTATTGAATTTGTTTCTTTAGCTTCTGCGCTTAAACTGTCTACATGTTGAACAAAATCTTTTTTATATGGAACTGTAATATTAATTCCATTTAAATTACC
>CACKBK010000017.1 GCA_902598425.1 uncultured Pelagibacteraceae bacterium
TAGGAGTTGATGGAAATGACTCAAAAATATTAAAAGTTTGTGAGGAAGATTTATCAAAAATTACTGGACAAAAACCTGTTACAACTAAATTTAAAAAATCAATTTCAAACTTTAAAACAAGAAAGAATACAAAAGCAGGTCTTAAAGTAACTCTAAGAAAAGATAAAATGTATGAGTTTATTGATAGACTAGTTAATATAGCACTTCCTAGAATAAAAGATTTTAGAGGTTTATCATCAAAGGGTTTTGATAATTTTGGTAATTATACTTTTGGAATTAAAGAGCATATTATTTTTCCCGAAGTAAACTTTGATAAAGTCGATAAAATAAGAGGGCTTGACATTACTATAGTTATTTCAGCAATCGATAAAAAGCACAGTTACGAACTACTAAAACGTTTAAATTTTCCATTTAAAGAAGAAAGGGCTAACTAATGGCAAAACTAAGTTCAATAAATAAAAACAATAGAAGAATTAAGTTATCTGATAGATATTACTCTAAGAGAAAAAAGCTAAAAAAAATAGTGATGGATAAAAAACTTCCATTAGAAGAAAGATTTAAAGCTCAACAAAAATTATCTAAACTTCCAAGAAATTCAGCAAAAATAAGAGTAAGAAACAGATGTCAGATTACCGGAAGACCCCATGGTGTTTATAGAAAATTAAAAATTTCAAGAATAGCTCTTAGGAAGCTGGGCCTTGAAGGAAAAATTCCAGGAATGGTAAAATCAAGTTGGTAGAAAGGAAATAGTATGAGTTTAAGTGATCCAATAGGAGATATGATAGTAAGAATAAAAAATGCCCAAATGAGAAATCAAAAAAAGGTAGAATTACCATCTTCCAATTTTAAAACTAAAATTGCAGATGTTCTTAAAGGCGAAGGTTTCATTATTGACTACAATGTAGAAAATAAATCTGGAAAGCCAAACCTAACAATTAATTTAAAATATAATTCTGGTAATCCAGTAATAAATACAATTGAAAGAGTTTCAAAACCAGGTAGAAGAATATTTTCTAGTGCAGAAAGTTTACCAAAAATTAATAATGGTTTAGGAATAGCTATAATCTCAACTCCTAAAGGAGTAATGACTGATATAGACGCAAGGAAACAAAAAGTTGGTGGAGAAATTATTTGTAAGGTATTTTAATGTCAAAAATTGGAAAAATAAATATATCAATACCAGAAAAAGTTAAAGTTGCTTTGGCAGGGAGTAATATTAACATTGAGGGACCTCTTGGAAAAAAGTCTCTAAGTATAGATTTGGAAACTTTTGAACTAGATATAAAAGATGGAAAAGAAATTTCATTAAAACCAAAAAAAATTGATCAAAATACTAAAAGATTGTGGGGAATGAATAGAAGTCTCCTAAATAATGCAATTATAGGTACAAGCAAAGGATATGAAAAAACTTTAGAACTTGTGGGAGTTGGTTATCGAGCTGCATTAAAAGGAAAGCAATTGAATTTACAATTAGGATTTAGCCATGATATAAATTTTGATATCCCTGATACTGTTAAAATTACAGTAGAAAAACAAACAACACTCAAAATAATAGGATTCGATAAGCAGGAAGTTGGAATGATTGCATCTAAAATTAAAGCCTTAAGACCACCAGAACCTTATAAAGGAAAAGGTATTAAAGAAAAAGGACAGTATATATTACGTAAAGAAGGAAAGAAAAAATAATGAAATTAACCACAACAATTAGAAAAAAATTCAGAGTAAGAAATAAATTAAAAAAAGTTGCTAAAGAGGGCAGATTAAGGCTTTGTATATCTAGATCAACAAAAAATATTTCAGCTCAGATTATAGATGATAGCAACTCAAAAACTTTAATTTCAGCATCCTCATCTGAAAAAGATATCAAGATGGCAAAAAAAAATAAATCTGATACTTCAGCATTGGTTGCTGAGAAACTTGCTAAAATAGCTAAAGAAAAAAAACTAACAAAAGTTTTCTTTGATAGAGGTATTTATAAATATCATGGTAGAGTTAGAATATTTGCTGAAACATTAAGAAAGAATGGGATGGAGTTTTAATTATGGATAAAAATACCGATATTTTAGAAAAACTTGTTCATATAAACAGAATAACAAAAGTAGTAAAAGGAGGAAGAAGATTTGGTTTTTCAGCTCTTGTTGTCGTAGGTAATCAAAACGGAAAAATAGGTATAGCGCATGCAAAAGCTAAGCAAGTCCCTGATGCTATTAAAAAGGCAAATGAATTAGCAAGAAGGAATTTAATTCAAATCCCTTTAAGAGAAGGCAGAACTATACATCATGATATTTATGGAAAAGATGGTGCAGGTAAAATAAAATTACGCTCTGCGCCAAAAGGCACAGGAATAATTGCTGGTGGCCCAGTTAGAGCAGTATGCGAAGTGCTTGGTATTAAAGATATTGTAGCTAAGTCAATTGGGACAGCAAATCCTCACAATGTAATCCGTGCATGCATGAAAGCTTTAAAAAAACAAACATCTCCTAAACAAATATCTAACATTAGAAATAAAAAAATTTCTGAAATTATTGAGAAAAGAGGATAATGATTAACTTAAATACAACTACTCAACTAAAATCAAAAAAAATACGCCCTGGCAGAGGAATAGGTTCTGGAAAAGGTAAAACTTCTGGACGTGGTCACAAAGGACAAAAATCTAGAAGAGGTGTAGCAATTAAGAGTTTTGAGGGAGGTCAAATGCCTCTATATAGGCGTTTACCTAAAAGGGGATTTAATCCTATTAAATCAGTCAATATTGCAAAAATAAATATTGGAGAGATTCAATCACATCTTGATAAAAAAAAAATTAAATCAAGTGATACAATAAATTTAGAATTATTAAAAAAAATAAAACTAATTAACAAAAATTGTGGAAAATTAAAAATATTGGGAAATGGAGAACTTAAAAGTAAAATTACTTTAGAAGTTGACTTAGTGTCTAAATCAGTAAAATATAAACTTGATAAAACAGGCAGCATACTAAAACTAAAAAAATAACTAATGAGCTCAAGTCAACATACAAACGACTTAAGAAATAGGATATTATTTACTTTAGTAATATTAGCAATTTATAGACTTGGTACATTTGTACCATTACCAGGCATAGATCCACAACAACTTCAAACATTAATGGAGGGAAACCAAAAAGGGCTTTTGGGAATGTTTAATGTTTTTGCAGGTGGTGCAATAAGTAGGATGGCAATATTTGCTTTAGGAATAATGCCTTATATATCTTCTTCAATTATTGTTCAGCTTTTAACTGGTGTTTCTGACTATTTTAAAAATCTCAAAGCACAAGGCGAGATAGGTAGAAGAAAAATTACACAAATAACAAGATATGGAACAGTTCTATTAGCAACAGTACAAGGTTATGGGTTAGCTGTAGGCTTAGAGTCATCAGCAAATTTAGTCATAAATCCAGGTATGTTTTTCAAAATTTCTACAGTAACAACAATTGTTGCCGGAACAGTATTTTTAATGTGGTTGGGAGAACAGATAACCCAGAGAGGTATTGGAAATGGAATATCACTTATAATTTTTTCTGGAATTGTAGCTGAGATACCAAGAGCATTAGTAACAACTTTTGAATTAGGTAAATCAGGTGCTCTATCAGGCTTTATAATTTTTTTAATTTTTATAGTTCTTATTGCAACAATAATGTTCATAGTATTTATGGAAAGGGCACTAAGAAAGATCCTAATTAACTATCCTAAAAGGCAAATGGGTAATAAAATGTATGGCGGAGACTCTTCACACTTACCTTTAAAAATAAATTCCGCTGGAGTTATACCAGCTATTTTTGCATCTGCTTTATTGTTATTACCAGTTACCTTTTCAAATTTTAATATTTCAAACAATGAAACATTTTTAAATATTTCATCTTATTTTACACAAGGTCAACCCTTGTATATGTTGTTATATGCCTCAGGAATTATTTTTTTTACTTTTTTTTATACTTCAATAGTTTTTAATCCAAATGAAACCGCTGAAAATTTAAGAAAATATGGAGGATTTATCCCAGGTATTCGTCCAGGGGAAAGTACTGCTATTTATATAGATAATATTTTAACAAAACTTACTACTATAGGAGCTTTATATCTTACTGCAGTTTGCCTTTTGCCTGAATTTTTAATTGCTAATTATCCGATACCATTTTATTTAGGTGGAACAGCAATCCTAATTGTGGTTGTTGTTTCAATTGATACAGTAACTCAAATTCAGACCAGATTAATGAGTTCACAATATGAAAGTTTAATCAAAAAAACTAAATTTGGTAAGTAGAAAGTGAATATAATTATCTTTGGTCCTCCAGGAGCTGGAAAAGGAACACAAGCAAAATATATTGTCAAAAAATTTAAATATTTTCAAGTATCTACTGGTGATATTCTTAGAGACGAGATTAAAAAAGATACAGAAATCGGTAAGAAAATTATAACTCATATGAATGAAGGTAAATTTGTCGAGGATGAGATAGTAAATAAACTTTTAGAAAAAATTATTTTTGATGACCATAAAAAAAATAAATTAATTTTTGACGGTTACCCAAGGACTGTTAACCAAGCAAAAAATTTAGAAAACTTATTAAATAAATCTAATCAAAAAATAGACTATATATTTTTCTTAAATGTTAAAAAGGAAACTATAATTGAGAGAATTGAGAAAAGAAAAGTTTTAGAAAACCGATCAGACGATGAGTCTGATACTATTTTAAAAAGATATGATATTTATATGGAAAAAACTAAACCTGTATTAGATTTTTACTCGTCTAATGAGGGGTTTTATGAAATTGATGGAAATCTTAAAATCGATGAAATTAGTGAGAAAATGCAGGGAATTCTTAATGTTTAAGACATTGACTTTAAAACAACTTCTTATATAAAAGGCTGAAATTAATCTCTATATATATGGCTCGTATTGCAGGTGTAAATATACCACAAAATAAAATTGTTCAGGTTGGACTCACCTATATACATGGAATTGGACAAAAATTTTCAAAACAAATCTGCAAAGAATTGGAAATACCTAAATCAAAAAGAGTAAACGAACTTACAGATGATCAAATTTTAAAAATTAGAGAGTACATTGACAAAAACTTTATAGTAGAAGGCGATTTGAGAAGAGAACTTTCACTTAATATTAAAAGGTTAATCGATTTAGCTTGCTATAGAGGATCAAGGCACAGGAAAAAATTACCAGTGAGAGGTCAAAGAACTAGATGCAATGCAAGAACAAGAAAAGGTAAAGCTATTGCCATAGCAGGTAAAAAACTTACACCATTGAAGAAATAATTAAATGAATACAAAAAAAACTGAAAAAATACAGTCTACAGACAATAAAGAATTAAAAGCTGTAAAGAAAAGCTCATATTCAAAGAAAAAGAAAGTAAAAAAAAATATTTTAAATGGAACTGCTTTTGTTTTATCAACATTTAATAATACTATAATTTCAATTGCTGATACTAATGGAAATGTAATATCTTGGGCATCGGCAGGCCAAAAAGGATTTAAAGGATCTAGAAAGTCCACACCTTATGCAGCTCAAGTTGCTGCAGATGCTGCTGCCGCAAAAGCGTTAGAATTTGGAATGAAAACCCTAACAGTAGAAATTAAAGGTCCTGGCTCTGGTAGGGAAACCGCTTTAAGAGCTTTACAAGCGAGAGGATTTAAAATTTTATCAATTAAAGATACAACACCACTACCACATAACGGCACAAGACCACCAAAAAAAAGGAGAGTATAAAATGGATAATCTTGAAATAAATACAAAAAATTGGAAATCTCTGATTAAACCAGCTAAGCTTGATGTAAAATTAAGTGATGATAAAACAATTGCGAAAATTACTGCGGAACCTTTAGAAAAAGGTTACGGGCTTACTTTGGGAAATTCTTTAAGAAGAATTTTATTATCATCTATAAGAGGTGCTGCTGTAACGTCAATTCAAATTGATGGAGTATTACATGAGTTTACTTCAATAAAGGGTGTTAGAGAAGATGTTACAGATATAGTATTGAATATAAAATCACTAGCTCTTAAAAGCTCATCAGAGGGAACAAAAAAATTAATTTTAGATGCTAAAGGACCAGGTGAAATTAAAGCATCTGATATAACGCCTGTCACAGATATAGAAATTCTTAATCCAAATTTGGTTATATGCAATCTTGATGAAAACACAAATTTTCATATGGAGATGAATGTTGGCACTGGTAAAGGATATGTTTCTGCTGATCTAAATAAGCCAGATGAACCGCCATTAGGATTAATAGCGATTGATTCATTATTTAGTCCAGTTAAAAAAGTATCATACTCTGTAAGTACTGCCAGAGAAGGTAAGGCTTTAGATTATGATAAACTAACAATGGAAGTAGAGACAAATGGGTCAATTTCAGCGGAGGATGCAGTGGCGTATGCTGCTAGAATATTCCAAGATCAACTCGGCATGTTTGTAAATTTTGATGAACCAAAAGAGGTTACAATGAAAGAGCAACCGTCTGAACCTGAATTTAATAAAAATTTATTAAGAAAAGTGGATGAGCTTGAACTATCAGTCAGATCTATGAACTGTTTAAAAAATGATAATATAATTTATATTGGAGATTTAGTTCAGAAATCTGAAGGTGAAATGCTCAGAACACCAAATTTTGGAAGAAAATCCTTGAATGAAATTAAAGAGGTTTTAACTGGAATGTCTCTATATTTAGGAATGGAAATACCAAACTGGCCTCCAGATAATATAGCTGAATTATCCAAGAAATTAGAGGAAGCTATCTAATGAGACACAAGTTTGGTTATAAGAAGCTTAACAGAACATCAGAGCACAGAAAAGCATTGATAAAAAACATGTTAAATTCTCTTATAAAATATGAACAAATAACTACCACTTTACCCAAAGCAAAAGTTCTAAAACCACAAGCTGATAAAATTATTACTCTTGGAAAAAAAGGAAGTTTACACAACACAAAAAGTTTGTTTTCAAAGCTTCAAAATACTAAATCAACTAATAAGGTAATTAAAACTTTATCTAAAAGATATGAAAAGCGTAATGGCGGATATACTAGGATTGTAAAAGCTGGTTTTAGATACGGAGATAATGCACCAATGGCTGTAATTGAATTTGTAGATAGGGATACTCAAGCAAAAAAAGTGGATGTTAAAAAGAAAGATGTAAATAAAGAAACACAAAAAACAACACCAAAAGAAGAAAAAGTAGATAAGAAAAAATCATCAGCTTAATCAAACGCCAAATGAAAAAAACTTTTCATGTGGAAAAATCATTTGATAATTCTCGTATAGATAGGTGGGTTCGAAATAATTTTAAAAAAATACCTCAAAGTTTATTAGAAAAAAATTTAAGAAAAGGAAAAATTAAAGTTAATCGCAAAAAAGTTAAGAGTTCCTTTAAAGTTAAATATAAAGATTTAATTGAGATTTTTAATTTGAATATTGAAGCTTCATTAAAAAGTAATAATATTAAGTTTTTACCCTCATCCAATGTGATAAAATCCAATGAAAAACTAATTATTGATAATAATGAAAATTTTATAGTAGTAAATAAAGAAGCAGGAATTTCTGTCCAGGGTGGAACTAAATCTAAGAAAAATCTAATAGATATTTTTGCTAAAAGTGAAATTTTTCAAAATACTAAACCTTACACAGTACATAGATTAGACAAAGATACTTCAGGCGTATTTTTGATTGCCAAAAATAGATCTTATGCCCAACTACTTACAACATTATTTCGACTTAGAAAAGTTCATAAAACTTATTTAGCAATTTGTCATGGAGAAATTGATAAAACAAAAGGTTCAATAGAAAGTAATTTAATTCGATATGAAAATGGAAAAAAAATTGTTGAAAAAGCAAAAACTCATTTTAAAGTTTTAGATAAAAATTCAATATCTTCTTTAATTGAAATGAAGCCAATTACAGGTAGAAAACACCAATTGAGAAAACAGTTACTTGAAATAGGAAATCCTATATTTGGTGATAATAAATATTTTTTTACCCAATCTTAAATCAATAAATAAAAATTTAATGCTTCACTCTTATCAGCTTAAATTTATGATAAATAATAAAAAATATAAATATACAGCTTTACTTCCAGAATATTTTAAAAAACTTTTAAAAGTTAAAAGATTGCAGTTTAAAGATTTTTAATTAAGTTCTTTAATAAAATTTTCTTTAAATTAGCATATTTATTTTTTTTTATATTTTCAAGATTAGTTACTGCTTTGTTTTTTATTCCACATGGAATTATTTTATTATATTTTTTTAAATCATTGTTTATATTTATTGAAAATCCATGATAAGCAATCCATTTTTTTACTCTAATACCAATTGCAGCTATTTTTTTTATTTTCCCCTCAATTTTAATCCATATACCAATATCTTGTCTGTCAGAAAAACTTTTTATCTTAAACTCTTTTAGAGTATTGATTATTGACTTTTCTATATTTGTAATAAATTTTCTTATATCTTTATTTCTTTTATTTAAATTTATAACAAAGTAACAAATTAGTTGTCCTTTACCATGCCATGTAATTTTGCCTCCACGATTAGTTTTCATGATTTTTATTTTTTTATCTAAAATTTCATTTTTTTTTGATCTAGAACCAGCCGTATAAATGTCTTTGTGTTCTAAAATCCAAATCAATTCTCTCGCTTTACCTTCTTTTATTTTATCTAATCTTTTTTCCATAAAAATTACAGCTTTGCTATAATCTACTGGTTTTTTGGATATTTTAATCTCAATATTCATTTATTAAATTGTATTATATTTATTATGTATTAATAGTGCTTATAAATTATGAGATGAATTTATGACTTTAGTAAAAAAAATAAAAGATAAAAAAGTTAATTTCGAATTTAATAAAGAATTTATTAAAGTAGTAACTGATAAAATCGCAAGCAACGATGCGGAATTTATATCAAATTCATTTAGAGAAATGCATCCATCTGATGCAGCTGATATTATTGAACATTTAAATGAGTCTGATAGAGAAAATTTAATTAAATTAAATAATTTTAAAATTGACCCACAGGTATTTGTTGAACTTAATGAGGCAGTTCAAACAGAAATAATAAAGTACCTTTCAAAAGATTCTATTGTTTATATCTTAAAAAATTTAGAATCTGACGACTCAATAAAAATTATCGAAAATTTAAGTGAAGAAAATAAAAATGATATTTTAAGATCACTTCCACCAAAGGACCGGTTTGTTCTTCTTGAGAGTTTAAGCTATCCAGAGGACTCTGCTGCTAGAATAATGCAAAGAGAATTTACGGCAATACCAAGTAATTGGTCCGTTGGACAAACAATCGATTATTTAAGAGAGAATAAAGATCTCCCAGAAGAATTTCTAGAAATCTTTGTAGTTGATAACGAATTTCAGCCAATTGGTACAGTACCATCATCAAAAGTATTAAGAACCTCAAGAGATACTAAAATGATTACGATTATGAATGAGTCACAATTATCAATACCTGTTGATATGGATAGAGAAGAAGTTGGTCATTTATTTGAAAATTACAATCTTAACTCAGCATGTGTTGTAGATAAAAATAATAAGTTGGTTGGGATGATAACAAGTGATGATGTTCTTACCGTGTTAAAAGAGGAAGCAGAAGAGGATGCTTTACGTTTAGCAGGGGTTGGTGATGAAGAAATTACCGACGGTGTTTTTAAAAAAACAAAAAGAAGATTTAATTGGCTTTTGTTAAATCTATTTACTGCTTTCTTAGCAACCTGGGTTATAAGTATTTTTGGAGCAACAATTGAACAAATGGTTGCATTAGCATTTTTAATGCCAATAGTTGCATCGATGGGTGGAAATGCTGGGATGCAAACACTTGCGGTCACAATTAGAACAATTGCAACTAATGAATTAACTAAAAATAATTTTACTCAAAATATTGTAAAAGAATTTTCAATAGGAATTCTAAATGGAATTATTTTTGCTATAATTAGTGCAATTATTGTTCAGCTTTGGTTTAATGATATTCAATTATCACTTATAATATCAATTTCTATGGTACTAAATATGATAGTAGCTGGTTTATTTGGTATCCTAGTACCAATTTCTTTAAAAAGATTCAATATAGACCCCGCAATAGCATCAAGTGTTTTTTGTTACTACAATAACTGATGTTATAGGCTTCCTCTCTTTTCTAGGTATTGGTGCATATTTCTTTTATTAAAATTAGACATTATCAATCAATCTTATTTTTTTTATAAAAAAGGCAACAAATATTTTAAAATTGTTTTGGTTGAAATTAGAAGAAAGATTATTTTTATTTCGTATCTCTAAATATTGTAAATTTATATTATTATTTTTTATAAATTTTTTAATATCAGTTATTTTATCTTTATTTTGAAAATTATTTTTAATTAAAAAAAATTGTTTTTTAATTACTTTAGATACTTTAGATGCCTTTAGTAAATCTTCTTTATTTAAACGTGCATTTCTTGATGAAAAGGGCAATTTATATTTACTTCTAATTGTTTCACAAATATAAACTTTTGTCTTGAATTTTTTTTTAATAAAATTTTTTATTAAATAAGCTTGTTGATAATCTTTTTCTCCTAAAAAAATATATTTTGATCTAATTTTTTTTAAAAATTTATTAATAATACCTAAAACGCCCTCAAAATGCCCCGGTCTAAATTTAGCACATAAAACCTTATATTTATTAGGAATTGGAATTCTCATTTCTTTTTTTGTTTTAAAAAGATCCTTTATTGACGGTATAAGCACATAATCAACTTTTAATCTTTTAAGAATTAAAAGATCATTATGAATGTTTCTTGGATAATTTTTATAGTCATTTTTATTATTAAATTGAGATGGATTTACAAAAATAGACACAATTGTTTTTTTGCATTTTTTTTTGCATGTATTAATCAAAGAAACATGACCTTTATGTAAAGAACCCATTGTAGGAACAAAACCAATATTTGCCTTAAAATTAACTTCTTTTACAAGTGTATTTATGCTTTTAAATATTATCATTTATGATAGTTCATATTTTAAAATAATTATTAATGATTAAACAAGCCATCATACCACTAGCTGGACAAGGAACAAGACTTTTGCCACTAACAAGTGTTTTTGCAAAAGAACTTCTACCTATTAATGGCAAACCTGGTATTGAATATATATTGGATGAATGTATCGAAGCAGGGATTAAAGAAATAATTTTTATAATTTCAAAAAAAAAACAATTAATAAAGAGATATTTTTATAATGATAGTTTTTACAAAAAAATTATAAAAACTAAAAAAGATAAAAGAATCAAATATGAATATGAAAAAATAAAAAAATTTAAAAAAATGATAAAATTTGTTTATCAAAATAAACCTTTGGGAACAGGTGATGCAGTTTTGAAAACAAAAAAATTTATTAAGGATAAATTTTTTTTGATGCTTTTACCAGATGATTTAATTATTAAAAGAAATTGTTCTAAAGATATGATTTTAGTTCATAAGAAATATAATTGTTCTGTAATGGCAAGTATGAATGTTAAAAGAAGCACTGTTAAAAGATGGGGCATTTATTCCAAAGAAAAAAAAATAAATAAAAATAATTTTTTTATAAAAGATGTAGTTGAAAAACCAGAAATTAAATATGCGCCCTCTAATTCCGCAGTGATTGGAAGATATATTTTAAGTAAAGATATTTTTAAAAAACTTAACAATCAAAAGAAAGGTAAGGGTGGAGAGATTCATATAACAGACTCGATCAAAAGATTAATTGAGAGTGGACATAAAATTATAGGACATAATTTTTCAGGTAAATATTTAGACTGTGGGACGATGAAAGGTTATATTAAATCATCAATAGAAATTTCTAAATTATGAAACTGTGTATGATAGGAACTGGATATGTTGGTCTAGTTAGTGGTGTTTGTTTTGCTGATCTTGGAAATGATGTTGTTTGTGTAGATAAAGATATTTCTAAAATTAATAAACTCAAAAAAGGTATTATTCCTATATATGAACCTGGACTAAGTGAATTAGTAAAAAAAAATTATAAATCTAGAAGATTAAGTTTTACTACAAATTTATCAGAAGCTATTAAAAACTCCAAAGTCATTTTTATTTGTGTAGGTACCCCTACAAAGAAAAATAGTAACGCAGCTGATTTATCTCAGGTTTTTAATGTTGCTCAAGAAATAGGCAAATTTATAAAGAGTTTTAAAATAATTGTAACTAAATCTACTGTTCCTTTAGCAACAGGAGATAAAATAGAAAAAATTTTATTAAAAAAAGCTAAAAGAAAAAACTTTTCTGTCATATCTAATCCTGAATTTTTAAGGGAAGGAGAGGCAATAAAAGATTTTTTCTTTCCAGATAGAATTGTTATAGGCACATCAAACAAAAGAGTTAATAAATTGATGCGTTCTTTATATACGCCTTTGTTATCAAAAGGAGCAGAATATATTAACACTTCTAGAAGAGGAGCAGAATTAATAAAGTATGCCTCTAATGCATTTCTTGCTACTAAAATTACTTTTATTAATGAATTAGCTAACTTGTCAGAAAAAATAGGTGTTAATATTGAAGATATATCAATAGGTATGGGATTAGATAAAAGAATTGGTGGTAGATTTTTAAGAGCAGGACCAGCTTACGGTGGATCATGTTTCCCTAAGGATACGCGTGCAATAGTTGATACCGCAAAAGAATTCAAGACTGATTTATCTATTATTAAAAATGTAATTAAATCCAACGAAAATAGATCTAAGATACTTTTAAACAGAGTATCAAAATTATTAAAAAATAAAATAAAAAATAAAAAGATTACTTTTTTAGGCGTAACATTTAAAGCAAATACGGATGATATGCGAGAGTCATCTAGTCTTGTAATGATTCCCTCACTTTTATCAAAGGGTGCCAAGATTAAATATTACGATCCAAGCGGATATAAAAAAGATTTTGATAAATTTAAAAATGTTTCCTTTAGTGAAAATATTAATTCTGCATGCACAGATGCAGATATGATCATAATTCATACAGAATGGAATGATTTTAAAGCCCTTAATTTTAAAAAATTATCAAGTAAAAAAAATGTCATTATTTATGATATGAGAAATATCCTATCGCCAGATAAAATGAAAAAAGATAAAATAAATTATTTTGGTATTGGACGATAGTTATTTTAGCTCAAAAATTGCATCAACCTCAACAGCCACACCAAGAGGCAAACTATTTGTACTAACAGCAGCTCTTGTATGAATACCACTATCACCAAATATTTTAGCAATCGTATCAGATGCACCGTTGATTACTTTTGGCTGCTCAGTGAATTCATCAGTTGAATTTACAAAACCAGTTAACTTAATACATGATTTAATTTTTGATAAATCATTATTACAAGCTTTTTTTGCTTGAGCAGCTATACTTAAAGCACATCGCTCTGCAGCTTTATAAGCTTGATCTGTATTTAGGTCTTGTCCTACTTTGCCTTTAATTAATTTACCATTTTCGTCCATTGAAATTTGACCAGAGATGTAGAGTAAATTATTTACAATTTTGGAGGCCACATAGGCTCCTACTGGATCAGCAGCATTAGGTAAAACAATATTATTTTTTTTTATGTTTTCTTCAAAACTCATTTTTTCTTATTTATCTTATTTCTATCGTATTCTCTTCTTTTCTCAATTAATATCAAGGCCTCTTCCATGGTTAATTCTGTTGGATCTTTTTCTTCTGGTATAGTGGCATTAAGGGATTTATATTTTATGTAAGGTCCATATTGACCCTTCATAATTCTTACTGGCTTTTTATCTTCTGGATGTTCGCCCAAATCCTTTATTAATGACGAAGATATTCTTCCTGGTTTTGCTTCTGCGATTAAAGTTATAGCCCTGTTTAAACCTATATTAAAAATTTCCTCTACATTTTCCAATCTTGCAGATTTATTTTCACATTTTAAATATGGACCAAAACGTCCAGAGTTTAAAAAAATTTCCATGTTATTTTCTGGGTTAAGACCAAGGCTTTTGGGTAAAGAGCATAAAAATTTTGCACGTTCCAAATCTATTGTATCAATATCAATTCCTTTCGGTATTGAAACGTTTTTAAGATTTTCGTTTGTTTCATTTTTTTGTTTTTTCTTTTTCTTTTTTTTAATTTCAATTTCTTCAGGATTTTTTTCATATTGTAGATAAGGTCCAAATCTTCCATTTTTTAGATAAATATCTTTACCTAAATCGTTCTGACCTATTAATTTAGGTTCAGCCAAGTTTACTTGCGCTGCCGCTTTTGCTTTAGACAAAGGTCTAGTAAACTTACAATCAGGATAATTAGAACATCCAATAAATGCACCACCTCTAAAACTATTTTTTAAACTTAACATACCTTCATTGGGTGATTTGCACGACTTATTATATAATTTACAACTTCTATCTACTTTTCCTTCAGAATTCGTCTCAAACACAAGAGTTCCTAGGCTTTCATTGAGTAAATCTAATACTTCTCTGGTCCTTTTTTCTTTTACGGATGTTACATTTTTATAAAAGTCAGACCAAAATTGGTCTAAAACCTTTACCCAATCCTCCTTTCCAGAGGTAATATCATCTAATTGATCTTCTAATTTAGCAGTAAAACTGTAATCGACATATTTTGTAAAAAGTTTTTCTAAAAAAGCAGAAATTAATTTTCCTCTATCAGTGGGATAAAAACGTTTATTCTCGATATCTGCGTAACCTCTATTTGCAATGACAGATATTATACTTGCATAAGTTGAAGGTCTGCCTATGCCAAGCTCCTCTAATTTTTTAACAAGACTAGCTTCAGAATATCTAGGTGGAGGTTGCGTAAAGTGTTGTTCATCTATAAAGCTCTCAATATTAATTGGGCCTTTTGAAACTTCTGGCAATATTTTTTCTTCATTACTTTCATTATCCAAATTATATAGTTTTAAAAATCCATCAAACTTAATTACTGATCCACTGGCTCTAAATACATGCTTTTCGTCCTCTGAATTGATTAGTATAGTTTTTCTATCAAATTTTGCAGATTGCATTTGAGAGGATAAAGCTCTAGACCAAATAAGATTATAGAGTTTATATTGATCAGAGCTTAAGTATTTTTTTAAGCTATTAGGATCACTTGTAATATTTGTAGGTCTTATTGCTTCATGAGCTTCTTGTGCATTTTTAGCTTTCTTACCTGAGTAATTATTTGGCTCCTCTGGCAAATATTCTTTACCATAATTACTGTTTATATAGTCTCTAAATTCTGTGACTGCATCTTTTGAAATATTAGTTCCATCTGTACGCATGTAGGTGATTAGTCCCTTTGTATCACCTTCAATATCTATACCTTGATACAATCTTTGAGCTATTTGCATAGTTCTTGAAGCACCAAACCCTAGTTTGCTTGATGCAGACTGTTGTAAAGTAGATGTAGTAAAAGGACCTACAGGATTTCTAGTAAAAACTTTTGAAGATATATCTGATATTTTGTATTTTTGACTTTTAATTATTTCAATAGCTTTATTAATATCATCCTTTTTTCTGAATGAAAATTTTTCTACTTTTTTTCCATCAAGCTGAAAAACATTTGATGTAATACTTGAATTATTTTGGGTTTTAAAAATCACGTTTAAAGTCCAAAATTCCTCTGGTTTAAAAATTTCGATTTCATGCTCCCTTTCAGTAAGCAACTTTAAAGCTACAGATTGAACTCTACCTGCTGATTTTGATCCAGGTAGTTTAGTCCATAGGATTGGTGAAATATTAAATCCAACTAGATAATCTAGTGCTCTTCTAGCCATGTAAGCATCTACTAAATGATCCTCAATTTCTCTAGGATTTTCTATACCGTTAGTAACAGCCTTCTTTGTGATTTCATTAAAAACAACTCTTTCGATTTTTTTTCCTTTAAGTAGTTTTTTTTCATCTAAAAATTCTTTTACATGCCAAGCTATAGCTTCACCTTCACGATCTGGGTCTGTTGCTAAAATTATTTTATCAGACTCTTTTGCGACATCAGTTATTTCTTTAAGATATTTTTTTGAAAAACTATCTATTTCCCAGATCATTTTGAATTGATTGTCTGGGTCAACAGACCCATTTTTTGAAGGTAAATCTCTAATATGTCCATAACTGGCAAGAACAGTAAAATCTTTGCCTAAATATTTGTTTATAGTTTTCGCTTTTGCAGGACTTTCAACTATGACAAGGTTCATAGTAAAAAGAACCTACATAATTGATTTAAATAGTCAAATTAATAAATTTTTGTCTTAGATTCAGTATTATTTATTAAGCGTTTTACATTCTGTCGATGTGTATAGAAAATCAAAATGAACAGGATTATGAAAAAATAATAATTATCATTATTCAAATAAAAAAAGTGAAAAATCGGTATTGATAGAGTTGCTAAAATTGAAGACAGAGAGGAGTATTTAAAAATTAAAAAAATAGTAATCCACATAGTTATAAAAACTAAACCAAATAAATAATTTATACAAAAAAGTATTCCAAGGTATGTTGCAACTCCTTTTCCACCTTTAAACTTAAGCCACACCGGAAATACATGTCCTATAAATGCACAAAGTGATCCTAAATATATATAATCTAGATAATAAAATTTTAAATACAAAAGTGGTATAACAGCTTTTAGTATGTCCAATATTAGTGTGCTATAACCAATTAATTTATTGCCAGTTCGAATAGCATTTGTTGCCCCTATATTTCCCGAGCCAATTTCACGAATATCTTTTTTTAGAATAATTTTTGTTAAAATATAACCAAAAGGTATTGAGCCCAATAAATAACAAAAAAAAGATATAAAAAGTAATTCCATATTACAATTTAAATAGTTCTACACCTTTAACAAAGGTATTTGTTACTTTCCCTTGAAGTTTTTTATCTTCAATACAAGTATTTTTCGATTTTGAAATCATTTTTTCTTTTTTAACTATCCAAGGTTTATTAATATCGACAATACAAAAATCAGCATCATTTCCAATTGATAAATTTCCCTTATCGACTTTAAGAACTTTAGCAGGGTTGCTAGTTAATAACTTTATTATCTTTGGTAATTTAATTGAGTTATTGTGAAAAAGCTCTAAGGAAAGCGGCAGTAGTGTTTCTATGCCAGAGGCTCCAGTAGCTGCCTGTGAGAATGTAAGCCTTTTCGACTCTTCATCTTCTGGCTTATGATCTGATACTAAAACTTCAATTAAATCTTTATTAATTCCTCTTATTAGAGATTGTCTATCTTCCTCAGTTCTTAAAGGGGGCGATAATTTTAAAAATGTCCTAAAATCACCTATATCATTTTCATTTAAAGAGAGATTGTTAATTGAAACACCGGTTGTAAAGTCTATTTGGTCTTTTTTTTTTTCAATTACCTCTAAAGACTTTGAGGATGATATCTGTGATATATGATATCTACAATTAAAATCTTCTAATAAAGACAAATCTCTTTCAATTATTATTTTTTCAGCAACCTCTGGAATTCCCTGAAGACCCAGTTTAGTAGCAATTACACCATCATTCATCATACCATTCTGTGATAATTCGTTGTCTTCCGCATGCTGCATTATTAGACAACCCAGGTCAAATGCGGATCTCATTATTCTTGACATTAAGCGACTGTTTTGAATTGTTTTTGTTCCATCAGTAAAACCTATAATTCCTTTCTTTTGTAATAAACCAAATTCAGTCATGTTATTTCCTTCTAAATTTTTTGTGAGAGAGGCAGAAGGATAAATATTTATTTTTGATTTATCTCTCCCACGTCTCTTTAAAAAATCAACAATTGAAACATTGTCTATTATCGGACTTGTATTTGGCATTGTTACTACAGACGTAACTCCACCAGCCAAGGCTGCACTACTTAATGTTTTAAAGTTCTCTTTATATTCATAACCAGGCTCACCAACGAAAACACGCATATCGACTAGGCCTGGAAATATATGTTTTCCACTTAAATCGATGAATTTTTCCCTTGAGGGTATGTTGTTTTTATTAACTTTTTTTCCAACAGCTTCAATTTTTCCTTCCTCGCTTACAATTAAGCCACCCATTTCATCCAAGGAATTTTTGGGATCTATTATTGCAGCATTTAAAAAATATTGTTTTTTCATTCACAAAAAATTTTAAGACAAGCCATTCTAACAGCAACGCCTAATTCAACTTGTTCTTTTATTACACTTTTATTGATATCGTCTGCCAATTTTGTATCAATTTCTATACCTCTATTCATTGGACCTGGATGCATAATTAAAGCATCTTTTTTAGCATAATCTAACTTGTCGGGTGTTAGACCAAAGTATTCATAATATTCTCTATTAGAGGACAAAAATGAACTACTCATTCTTTCATTTTGTAGTCTTAACATCATTACTATATCACAATCTTTTAAACCTTTTTTCATATCCGAAAAAGTATTAACGCCCAACTTCTCAATATCTTTTGGCATTAAATTCGATGGAGCAACAATATTTACTTCTGCTCCTAACATGTTTAACAAATAAATATTTGACCTTGCTACTCGTGAATGCAAAATATCACCACAAATAGCTATCCTTAATCCTTGAACTTTGTCTTTTCTATCAATTATTGTTAATGCATCAAGAAGAGCTTGAGTTGGGTGTTCTCGTCTACCATCTCCTGCATTTAAAACTGCACAATTTACTTTTTGTGATAAAAGATTACATGCACCAGAATCTTGATGTCTGATGACAATGATATCAGGATGCATAGCATTTAGCGTCATTGCAGTATCAATAAGAGTTTCACCTTTTTTGATTGCTGAATTAGTTATGTTCATTGACATCACGTCAGCCCCGAGTCTTTTTCCTGCTAATTCAAAGGAGCTTTGGGTTCTTGTAGATGGTTCGAAGAATAGATTAATTTGTGTCTTTCCTCTCAATATATCAAGTTTTTTATTTTTACTCTTATTCAATGATATAAATTTTTTTGCCTCATCCAAAATAAGATGGATATCTTTAATAGATAAGTCTTGGATTCCTAATAAGTGTTTTTGAGAAATTTTAATAGCTTTTTCTGATGATGCCATTAAAACCAACTCTATAGACTTTAAGAGCGAATTAGGCAAGCATTAATTATTTAAATAATCGATTGCGCCTTGAAGAATGAATGTCGCTGCATTTTCATCAATTTTTTTTACTCTTTTTGTGATATTCGCTTCTAAATTACTCGATAATTTAAATGCAGCTACAGTAGAAAGTCTTTCATCCCAAAGACAGATAGGTATATTTATCGATTTCTCAATATTTAATGCAATACTTTTAACAGAATGAGATGATTTACCTAAACTTCCATCCATATTTATTGGATAACCAATTATTAGGCCTTTAATATTATTTTCATTTATAATAGCTTTTAACTCATCAATAAGTTTGTCCGAGGTTGATTTTATTAATGTTTTATGAGGAGTGGCTATGGTTTGATTTTCATCGCTTATAGATAGTCCAATCCTTTTAGAACCTAGGTCTAAACCTAGTAATCTAACCTTATTAGTTTGTTTTTTTTTAAAATCTTCAATAGTGATCATATTGTATATTTTATACTTAAGTGATACTTTGCGATATTTAACTACCACATGACTATAGATCTTAAAACCATAAAACATATTGCAAAATTATCAAGAATATCTGTTGATGATGAAAAAGCTAAAAAATTAGCAGGTGATTTAAATTCAATATTTGATTTTATAGAAAAGTTAAACGAGCTTAAAACAGATCAAATTAAGCCATTAACCTCAATTGCAGAAACTTCTCTTAAACTTAGAAATGATGAAATAAAAAGTCAAAATATGAGAGAAGAAATTATCAAAAATTCTCCTGAAAAAAACGAGGATTATTTTGTAGTTCCAAAGGTAATAGAATAATGACAGATATCACAAAGCAAACATTATCAGAATTAATAAATAATATTAAAACTAAAAAAATTTCATCTGAAGAGGCAACAAAGGCTTTTATAAACAGATCAGAAAAATCGAAAAAATTAAATACATATATTACTGAAAGTTTTGACAGGGCAATTAAAAAAGCTAAGCAATTTGATCAAAATCCAAACTTTGATTTAAAGCTTCCTGGAATACCTATTGCAGTAAAGGATTTATTTTGCACAAAATATGTAAAAACAACAGCGGGTAGTAAAATTTTAAATAATTTTATTCCCACATATGAATCTACGGTTACACAAAATATTTGGAACGAAGGAGCTATTTTATTAGGAAAACTAAATTGTGATGAATTTGCAATGGGATCATCCAACGAAACTAGCTACTTTGGCAATGTACAAAGTCCAATCGATGAAAATTTAGTACCAGGAGGATCATCAGGTGGATCAGCATCTGCTTTAGCAGCAAACCTAACCCCTGTAACAATCGGTACTGATACTGGTGGATCCATAAGACAACCAGCATCCTTTACAGGAACTGTAGGATTAAAACCAACGTATGGTAGTTGTTCTCGATATGGTATAGTAGCCTTTGCGTCATCTTTAGATCAAGCAGGACCCATGTCACAAAACGTTAAGGACTGTGCAATACTAAATGAAGTAATTAGTTCCTACGACGAAAAAGATTCAACATCAGTTGATTTTAAAAGAGGTAAGTACAGCGTAGAGTTATCGAAAAATATTAAGGGGAAAAAAATTGGTATACCAAAAGAATATAGAGTCGATGGTATGCCAAAAGAAATTGAAGAACTTTGGCAAAAAGGTATTAATTTTGCAAAAGATTGTGGTGCAGAAA
>CACKBK010000018.1 GCA_902598425.1 uncultured Pelagibacteraceae bacterium
GCCAATTCAAAATTGACTCGATAAATGATTTAAAAGATTTAAAATTAGAAACCAATAATGAATTTATTTTAGAGAAATTTATTGATTTAAAAAAAGAAATTTCAATTATTTTAACAAGATTTAAAAAAAACAGTTATGAAATTTATGAGCCTATTGAAAATGTACACAAAGACCAGATATTAAAAACTTCAAAGATACCCGCTGAAATAAATGATAAACTTAAAACGTTATCAAAGGAATGGGCAGTTTCTATTTCGGAGTCTTTGGATTACATAGGAACTTTATGTGTTGAATTTTTTATTGATAAAAAAGATAATCTTTATGTAAATGAGATTGCTCCACGAGTCCATAATTCAGGACATCTTACCATTAACTCTCATAATGTTAGCCAATTTGAAAACCATTTAAGAGCAGTTTGTAAATTTGAAAAAATAAACACTGAAAAAATGTTTAATGCAGAAATGATAAATTTAATTGGTGATGATATTTTAGAATACAGAGATAAAAAACTTGAAGATAATGAATTTTTCTTTGATTATAAAAAAAAATCAATAAAGCCAAAAAGAAAAATGGGTCATCTTACAAGAATAATTAAATAATATAATGAAAATTAATTTAATAATTTTTATTGTGTTAATTTGTGCTATTAACATTCAAGGAATTACAATGGAAAATAAACTCTATCATCATTTGCCAGATGGAAAATTTAGAAATCCAGAGGGGTCTCCTGAGCGCAAAGAAAATGTAAATTGGTCTTTTAGGACGTTTAATAAAGAAAAGAAAAAACTAGATATGTCATTACCTAGTGACCATTCAATAAAAAAAGAGGTGGTTCTAAAAAATCTGATAAAAAATCAAAATAATGATTTCATCGCTTGGATTGGTCATGCAACATTTTTAATAAAATTAGGTGACACAACAATAATTACAGATCCAGTTTTTTCAAGAAATGCTGGTCCATTATTTTTTGGACCCAAAAGATATGTTGACCCAGCTTTAAATTTAAATGAATTACCAAAAATTGATTTATTTTTACTTACGCATAATCATTACGATCACTTAGACATAAAAACTATAAGAAAATTTCCGTTTAAAGATGCAAAAGTTTTGACAGCTTTAAAATTAGGAAAATATTTTACCAACAATAGGTTTAAAAATGTAAAAGAGTTAGATTGGTATGATGAAGTAAAAATAAATGATTTAAAAATAACATTTTTGCCTGCCGTGCATTGGTCTAAACGAAGTCTCACAGACACTAATAAGACTCTTTGGGGTAATTTTTTAATTGATTATAAAGGAAAAAAAATATTTTTTGCATGTGATACTGGGTATGGAGAAGTATATAAAAAATTGGGTAAAGACTACGGGCCAATTGATTTAACAATGATAAATATTGGTGCTTATGATTTTAGACCTATGTTTGAAAAGTCCATTTATCATACTACGCCAGAGGAAGCGCTAGAAGTTGCAAAAGACCTAAAAAGCAAAAGGGTTTTGGGCACTCATTGGGGTACATTTGTTCTATCGTTAGAGCCTATATTGGAACCTCCAAAAAGATTTAAAAGAAATGCCAAGAGTTTTGGATTTAATGAAGATGATGCTTTAATATTTAAAATTGGTCAAATTGAAAATTTAAATGATATTTTAAAATAATTAAATTTCTAAACTCATATAACAAGAGTTTGGATCTTTTTTGTAATGTGCAAATGGATCACATTCAACAAAACCAAGATTTTTAAATAAAGCTCTAGCAGGAATAAAAAAGTCACCGGAGCCTGTTTCAAGACTTAGTTTTTTGATTTTAAGTTTTTTTGCCTCTGTTATTAGGTGTTCTAAAATTTTAATGCCATAACCTTTTTTTCTAAACTCATCCACAACCCTTATAGATTTAAATTCACCATGGTTCTCTTCTAAAAATTTCAAAGCACCACAGCCAATAAGCTTGTTCTCCTCCCAAAGACTCCAGAATTTTATACTTTCAACTTTTAAACCTGGAATATCAAGTACATGAGCACTACCTTCAGGTGAAACAGATCTTAGTTCTTTAAAGTGTTTCTCAAGAAGAGTGTTTACCTCAGGATTTTCAAAATTACCTTCAATTGAATTCATAAATTACCTGTAGGTATATTATAAAATTTTTATAAGCTAAATGATTTTATGAATTAAATTATCAATCGATAAAATATTCAGGCATTTTTTCAATATTTGACTTTACTGAAGTAAAAAACTCGTCTGAGCTAATTTTGATATTATTTGCTCTTCTATTTGAGAAATTTTTTAATTTATTTTTACCTTGTTGATGATAGTTTTTAGTGTTTTCTAATAACAACTTAGCATGATCAATGGTCGATTTGCCTGTTGTTCTTTGTAATGTTTCATTAAGACCATAACTTAATCCTGCTTGGTAGATGTTTCCAGATGAACCAATAGTGTAGGCAGGTCCAATAAGTGAGGCTGTAGACTGAATACACCCTGTCAGAAATAATAGTCCAAAAATTTTAATATATTTTCCCATGATTCAAATAAAATCTGTGGGTACTGATATTTAGAATTTTTACAAGGTGCTAGAAAATAGTTATCCACATATGTTCATAATGAGATCGATCAAATTGCTTTATAACCATACTCGAGACAAGCATCTGTGACAGAATGGTAGAGCGACTCACCAAAACTTCTTAAAGATATAATTCTTATTTGATTTTTACTATCTTCGATATTGTCAATTGTAATAGTGATTCCATTATAGACTGTACTAGTACAATTATTTTTTGTTAAGCTCTCAATATCAAATGGTGATCCTTTTTTAATTACCTCTAGTACATCTGAGCCTTGAAGCTCAATTATAGATCTTGAATGAGAAATATCTGTAACTGCAAATTCAGTCGTGGAAAACTTTTCATTGAGTTCATTTAAAAGATGATTTGAGGAAATAACTAACCAATTCTCTGGCCCCATCCATAAAATTCGTGTTTGATCATTTGAGTTTACTTTAAGTACTTCAGGAAAGTTGAGATTATCAACCATTATCTCAGTATTATTTTTTTTTGAATTTTTAAATTTTACAACTTGATAAATAAAAATATTTTTAATTTCTTTTATTTTTATTAATTGATTTTCATCTTTATTTTCAAAATTACCGTATTGACCTAAATGATGGACTTTATTTAAGGAAGAAATACTTGTCATGACCTTACTCTTTCTCCTTTTGGATCTACATAATGAGAAGATACAATTTCAACAGGAATTGATTTTTTTTTCAGTGGTGATAGCGCAAATAGTTTTTGACCTATCATGTTTTTTCCATCTTTAATTATTGCAAGAGAAAAGGGATTATTATATTCAACACTCCAACAAGATGCTGAAACATGACCTAGTTTTGGATTGGGTAATTTCGCATTTGCATCTCTAACAATATATGACCCCTCAGGAATACTTGTTTTTTTATCTAAAGGTACAACACCAACTAATTTTTCTCTATCAGGTGAAATAAATGCCTCTTTTTGTAAAGATCTCTTTCCGATAAAATCTTTCTTTTTACTTAACAAACCTTCTAGTGAGCTATCAAATGGAGTAGTTCTACCATCAAGTTCTGAGCCAGCTACATGCCCCATTTCAATTCTTAAAGTTGATAAGGCCTCAGTGCCATAAGGTTGTATCTTAAATTCTTCTCCTAATTCAATTATTTTTTCCCACATAAAATTTCCGTTATCTGACTCAACATTTACCTCGTATGCAAGTTCTCCTGAAAAGGAAATTCTAAAAATTCTAGCGTAAACACCAAATAATTTCGTTTCAATAAATCCCATGAAAGGCAAACCTTCATTCGAGCAATCTGTTTCAGGAAAAAGTTTTTGAAGAAGATCTCTTGATTTAGGTCCAGCAATTGCAGCTCCAGCCCATTGCTCTGTTGTCGATACTACATTTACATTTAATTCAGGCCAAACTATTTGAAGATAATATTCTAAATGAGATAGAACATTTGCAGCTTGAGCAGTTGTTGTTGTCATATGGTAATGATTTTCTGATACTCTTGTTGTAGTTCCATCATCCATCACTATCCCATCCTCTCTTAACATTACTCCGTATCTTGCTTTACCAACAGGAAGTTTTAACCATGCATTAGTATAAACTCTGTTTAAAAACTCTGCAGCATCTGGGCCCTTCACGTCAATTTTTCCTAGGGTAGTCACATCACATACCCCAACATTTTTTCTAACATTTTCTGCTTCTCTTTTTGAAGCATCAAATAATGTTTCATTTCCTTTTTTGTAATATCTTGGCCTCAACCAAAGTCCTGCATCAACAAATACAGCATTATTTTTTTCATGCCATGAGTGCATTGGAGATTTTCTAGTTGGTTTAGAGTGTTTGCCAACCTCTCGACCTACAATTGCACCAATAGATACTGGGGTGTAAGGTGGTCTAAAAGTTGTATGACCAACCTCGGGTACTACTTTGTTTTCAATGTTTGAAACCAATTGTAAACCATTTAAATTACTAGTTTTACCTTGATCAGTAGCCATCCCTAATGTTGTATATCTTTTTACATGCTCAATTGATCTGTAACCTTCTCTTAATGCTAATTCTATATCTGAAACCGCTACATCATTTTGAAAATCTAAAAATCTTTTATACTTTTTACCTTTTGGTAATGGGACACACCAAAATTTATCATGTTTTGAATTTTTTTTCTCAACAACTGCGGGCACAGATAATTTATTTTCTTTGCTGGTAATTTTTTTTGATAGTTCGTATCCTGCTTCAAAGGAATTTTTTAGTGTATCATTCAAATTAAATATTCCATTTGCAGATCCAACTGTTGTTTCATTCTGTTTAGATTGACTTGGAATAAATGCATCAATATCTTCATTGAATTTTGTCTTACCTCCTGATTGAGATGCTAAATGAATTGTAGGTGTCCAGAATCCTGATACACATATACAATCGCAAGCAATATTCTCAATTTTTCCAAGATTAGTTTTATCTTCAGAGATCTTAGCTATATCTGCAGATTTGACTTTTCTATAACCATTTGCATTTACTACTACATGTTCAAATTTAATATCTATACCCAAATTCTTTGCCTCAGTTATTAAATCAGAATTTAACTCTTTTCTAGAATCAAGAACTATTGGATTAATTCCATTTTTTTTAAACTCTATCGCTGTCTCATAGGCGCTGTCATTATTTGTAAAGATTAAAGGTTTTTTACCAACCAAGACTCCATATACTTTCATATATTCCTTTGCGGCTGATGATAGAAGAATACCTGGGGTATCATTATTTCCAAAAACTATAGGTCTCTCAATCGAGCCTGAGGATATTACTACTTCTTTTGCTCTTATGTACCATAACTTCTGCTTTGGCATAAATTTTTCAGTTTTTGGCATGTGCTCAGAAATTCTTTCGGACATGACAAGCATATTATGATCGTAATAACCAAACACTTGTGCTCTATTTTTTACTACAACATTTGGCATCTCTTTGAGCTCAGTCACTATTTTATCTGCCCATTCTTTTCCTGTTTGATTTCCAATTGTAACTTCACTAGTTAAAAGGCTTCCACCAAATCTCGGTTTATCTTCTGCTAAAATTACTTTAGCGCCATTTTTAGCTGCTGAATAAGCGCTTGCTAAACCTGATGGACCTGATCCTGTAACCAACAAATCACAATACTCATATTTATGTTCATATCTTTCTTTATCGTGCTCATGAGTTACAACTCCAAAACCAGCTGCCTTTCTAATAAATGGCTCATATATTCTGTACCAGAAACTTTTTGGCCACATAAACGTTTTGTAATAAAAACCGGCAGGTAAAAAAATTCTTAAAAAATTATTAATTCCACCTATGTCAAAATTAACATTTGGCCAACAATTCACACTCTTAGCCTCTAGCCCTTCAAATAATTCTTGCTCTGTTGCTTTAATGTTTGGAATGGTCTCATTATTTCTTATTAGCTGAACAAGAGCATAAGGGTCGTCAACTCCAACACCATAAAAGCCTCTTGGCCTATGATATTTAAAACTTCTACCAACTAGATGAACGCCATTTGCTATAAGAGCGGATGCTAGGGTATCTCCCTCATATCCAAAATATTTTTTTCCATTAAACTTAAATGAAATTTTTTTGGATCTATCAATTAATCCCTCATCTTTTAATCTAAATTCTTGTGTCATTATCAAAGCTCTTCGTGAGGTTTTAAAGTTTTAAATATTTCATGAGTAGCTGTATCTCTATGAACTTTAAACCATTGTCTACAACCTGAGATGTGATGCCAAAACTCTAAATGTTTTCCTCTAGGACTTTTTCTATTGTAAACAAAATCATCCCATTCTTTATCAGAAATTTCCTTGTTAAGTTCTGGTCTTTTTACTGTGGCATCACCACCATAAGCAAATTCATTTTGAGATCTTATTCCACAATATGGGCATTTTATAAATAGCATTTAAGATATCCAAGTTTTTGTTCCAAGACCTTTCTCGTCTAATAAATATCCCTTGCTAAATCTATTTAAACTATAATCTGCATTTAATTTATGTACTTTATCTTGTGCAATAGTGTGTGCAAACGTCCAACCGGATGCGGGAGTTGATTTAAAACCACCATAACACCAACCACAATTTAAATATAATCCTTCAATATGTGTTTTATCAATTATTGGTGAGCCATCCATTGACATATCCATTATACCACCCCATGTCCTCAACATTTTTAATTTACTTAAAAATGGGAACATTGCTATTCCTTCAGTTAATACATGTTGTAAAGTTGGCAAGTTTCCTCTTTGAGCATAACTATTATAACCGTCCAGGTCACCTCCCATAACCATTTCGCCTTTATCTGACTGACTGCAATAAAAATGTCCTGCACCAAATGTAACTACATGATCCAAGAGAGGTTTAATAGGCTCAGATACACATGCTTGTAAAAGATGTGTCTCAATTGGAAGTGTCATATTTAATTTTTCAGCGAGAATTGATGTGCTGCCAGCAACACAAAGTCCTATTTTGTTTGCCTTAATATCACCTTTTGAAGTTCTTACTCCTTTTATTTTTCCACCAATCACATCAAAACCAATTACTTCGCAATTTTGAATTATATCAACACCCATTGAATCTGCTTGTCTTGCATAACCCCAAGCAACTGCGTCGTGCCTTGCTGTTCCAGCGCTGGGCTGCATCAATCCCCCAAATATTGGAAATCTTACATCTTCAGAAAAATCTGCCATAGGAATTAGTTTTTTTACTTGTTCCCTATTTAATAAAACTGCATCGATACCGTTTAATCTCATTGAGTTTCCTCTTCTTGCGTAAGCATTCATTTGAGCATCAGAATGTGCAAGGTTAATAATACCTCTTGGAGAGAACATTACATTGAAGTTCAGTTCTTGACTCATGTTTCTCCAAAGATCCATAGAAAATTCGTTAAATCTTCCATTGGCATCGTGCATAAAATTGGATCTTATAATTGTAGTATTTCTTCCAACGTTACCTCCCCCTATCCAACCTTTTTCTATGATAGCAACATTTGTAATATTATGTTCTTTAGCAAGATAATATGCGGTAGCGAGCCCATGTCCTCCGCCTCCAATTATAATTACATCATAACTTTTTTTTGGAGTTGGGTCTTTCCAGGCAACCTCCCAATTTTCATGACTAGAGAAGGCGTTCTTTATGAGGTTAAATACTGAATACTTTTGCATAATTAATAATACACTTAATTTATTTCTTTCAAAATTAAATAATAAAGTATAGAAATCTCGAGCATAATATAAAGTTCTAAAGGAGACAAAATGGGCGCAGTCAAGTCTGACATTGAGATAGCAAGAAGTGCCAAAATGCAGCCTATTCAAGATATTTTAGCAAAAATTAACGTTCCAAATAAAATTGAGGCTTTCAGTCCAATGGGTCCTCATATTGCAAAAATCAACCTGGAGTATCTAGATAGTATTAAAGATAATAAAAATAGTAAGCTAGTATTAGTAACTGCAATTACTCCTACTCCAGCAGGAGAAGGTAAGACTACAACATCAGTTGGACTTAATGATGGACTAAATAAAATTGGAAAAAAATCTATAGTGTGTTTAAGAGAACCCAGTCTAGGACCGTCATTTGGAATGAAAGGTGGGGCTGCAGGTGGTGGTTATGCTCAAGTTGTGCCAATGGAACAAATCAATTTACATTTCACTGGAGATTTTCATGCAATAACATCTGCTCACAATTTATTGTCAGCATTAATTGATAATCACATTTATTGGGGAAATAAATTAAACATAGATGTTAGAAGAGTTGTTTGGAAAAGAGTTATAGATATGAATGATAGATCCCTTAGATCAATAAATATTAATCTTGGTGGTGTCGCTAATGGTTATCCAAGACAAGATGGTTTTGATATTACTGTAGCTTCAGAGATAATGGCAATCTTTTGCTTGGCAAACAATCTTGAAGATTTAGAAAAAAGAATTGGTAATATAACTATTGCGTACACAAGAGAAAAGAAACCTATTTACGCAAAGGACCTAAATGCACAAGGTCCTATGACAGTTTTATTAAAAGATGCAATCAAACCAAATATTACACAAACTTTAGAAAATAATCCTGCAATTATTCATGGTGGACCATTTGCAAATATTGCTCATGGATGTAACTCAGTAATAGCCACAAAGGCAGGTCTAAAATTAGCAGATTATGTTGTGACTGAAGCAGGTTTTGGTGCAGATCTAGGTGCTGAAAAGTTTTTGGATATTAAATGTAGAAAATCAGGATTAAAACCTGATTGTGTTGTCATTGTAGCAACAATTAGGGCTTTAAAAATGCATGGCGGGGTAGAGAAAGTAGATTTGAAAAAAGAAAATGTTGATGCTGTCAAAAAAGGTTTAGTAAATTTAGAAAGACACATAAATAATGTAAGAAAATTTGGATTACCAGTAACTGTTGCAATAAATAAATTTATTTTAGATACAGAAAATGAGTCAAAAGCATTATTAGATTTTTGTAAAAAGTTGGATGTGAAAGCCTCGATGTGTACTCATTGGGCAGATGGAGGAAATGGTACAAAAGAACTTGCACAAACTGTTGTGAATATATGTGAAAATGAGAAAAATAATTTTAATTATTTGTATGAAGATAAAATAACATTATTTAAAAAAATTGAAAAAATAGCAGTAGAAATTTATCGTGCAAGCGAAGTAGTTGCCGATACTAAAATAAGACAACAATTAAAAGATTTTGAAGAGAAAGGTTTCGGTAATTTACCTGTTTGTATCGCAAAAACACAATATAGTTTTTCAACCGATCCTAGTCTTAAAGGCGCTCCTTCAGATCATGTGCTTCCTGTTAGAGAGGTAAGACTATCCTCTGGGGCTGAATTTGTTGTCATTGTATGTGGAGAAATAATGACTATGCCCGGACTTCCAAAAGTTCCAGCTGCAGATTCTATAAAGCTAAATAAAAAAGGTGAGATAGAAGGATTATTTTAAACCTAAACCATCCCAAAAATCTTTTGCTAAATTTTTTCCTGTAAGATCATTAAACTGAGGTAATCCAGTTGGAGATGTAACATTTATATCTCCAATGAGGTAACCATCAATTAAATCTATTCCTGCAAAATAAATTTTGTCTTTTAACAAACTTTTGCCGATTAATGATGAAATTTTTAATTCTTTTTTATTTAAGCCAGTTTTAAATGCTGTTCCACCTTGTGAAATATTTGATAAGTTAGATCCAACTCTTGGAACTCTTTTAATTGCACCTTTTACTTTACCCTTAATTATAAATACTCTTTTATCTCCAAATTTTACTTTATTTAAATATTTTTGGACCATCAAATAATTATATTTTTTAAGAAACAACGATACTTTTGATTTTGAAAATTTTTTTGTTAAAAAAAGGATATTTTTCCCTGCATAACCATCTAAAGGTTTTATTACAATTTTCTTATATTTTTTGTAATGTTTGTGTATGTCATTAATACTATTTGAAAAAATAGTTGGAGGCATAAATCTTAAAAATCGTGATGAGTAAAATTTTTCAGACACATTTCTTATTGCAGATGGATTATTAATAACTTTTTTTTGATCAATATTGTCCAAAAAATATGTAGAATTAATATAATTCATATCAAATGGTGGATTTTGCCTTATTAAAGTAAAAGCAGCTTTTGAAATATTAAATTTGATTTTTTTATTTATTTTATAAAAATTTTTCTTACCCTCAAAAAAATATACTAGATGTCCTTGAGCTTGGAGTTTAGAATTTGTTATACTTAAATTATCAGCTTCATACCAAAATACTTTAAAACCTCTTTTTTGAGCCTCAATTGCTAATTGTAAAGACGTATCTGTTAACGGATTAATTGTTTTCAGTGCGTTAGATTGTATAGCTATAATTTTTTTCATTGATTTATATTTTTAAGTGAATCTTCAGCTTTTGTACTTTTTTTAGTGATCATGCTATTAATATTTTTAAGATAAATTTCTTCACTATTCTTTTTTGAGTTCAATTGATTTCTAAATTTTAATCCCTCTTTTGATAATTTTAAAAAAATATCCGCCCAATCTAAAATACTTTTCCCATCTATTTCTGTACCAAAACCTTTTGATGGACTATTAAAATATGCATCTAAAATGTCCTTTTTTTTCCATTTACTTATAATCTCATATGTTTCATTTAAATTTCCATAAAGAAGTCCTATTAAAAATGCTGGACCAGCACAATGACAGTCCCATTCGCATGCATCCAAGGATCTTATTTCTATGTAGCTTTTTAATCTTACTTCAGTAAAAATTGTAGATAGATGTAATTCAAGATTACTTTTGTCAGCTTCATTTTGTTTTATTAAATCGGAATATGTTTTACCATCTGGAAATAAATATTCATTATTTTTTTGATAAAATAATAGTGGATAATTTAAAACAAAATCTGCATATTTTTCATAAGACATTTCTTCAAGAAAAATTTCTGGCAATCCAGCTCTAGAGGTGTTTTGCCAAACTTTCGAACGATAAGATAAATAACCGCTGAATTTGTTTTCTTTGATTGCTGAATTTGAAAATAATGCGATGCTTATTGGTGTAAGACAAGATGCAACTTTAAATTTTTTTTTAAAATCTTCCTCATTTTTGTAGTCAATATTTATCTGGGTACCAGCTGTTTGGTACATCATTTCTAAGCTTAGAGAACCATTTTTTGGCATCTCTTTTGTCATCACTCTATATCTTTTTTTTGGATTATTTGGAATTTTATCAATACTCGAAAATGGGTCGAAACCTACTGATAAAGTTTTTAAATCAAATTTTTCACATGCTAAATTTAATTTTTCTTGAAATTCATATGACTCTGAACAGACTTCATGAATATTAGATAATTGACTACCAGATAATTCTATTTGATTTCCTGGTTCCAGGGTAATCATTTTTCCATTTTTTTTTAAACCAATAATATTTTCATCTTCTTTAATAGGTTCCCAATTAAATTTTGAAGTAAAAAAATTGAAAATTTTTAACAAATCGGGGTAATCTGCCCTTTCATTACTTTTTTTTTTAAATAGAAATTTTTCATTCTCGACACCAATAAATTGATCTGGTTTATTACCTGAAATAAAATGATCTATTATTTGTTGTTTAGATTTAATTTTCATTTAAATAACCTATCCAATTTCTTAATTCGATCATTCTTAAATCCTTATTTGATATTTGATTTTCTTTCTCTATCATTTGAACATGATTATCTATTTCTTTTTGATCTTCAAAAGCCTTCTTTTCGATTAATCTTTCAGTTCTAAAATGGATCAATCTTATCATTTTATCGTATGATATCTCTGGATGATATTGTATGCCCCAAATATCACACTCATTAATTTTAAAATTTAATCCTTGCACTTTATTAATTTTATTTGATGATAAAAGTATAGCGTTATCTGGAACTTTTGAAACTTCATCAAAATTAAATGCAGGAGTGTTAAAATTATTTTTTTTATTTTTATAAAGAGGATGTTTTAAACCATTTTCATTTATTTGTATTTGATGTGCAATTCCCCTATGTGATCCTTTTTGACATTTCCTTACTTCTCCACCTGCGGCTGTAACGGCAACTTGCATACCCCAACATATTGCAAGAATTTTTTTTATTTTTTTTTGAGACTCTTTCATAAATTCAATTTGTCTACGAATTTCAATTGTGTCATTATAAATATTTAAGCTACTACCGCCCCAAATAAGACCATCGTACTCCTCAAGGTTTTTAATATTTTCAAAAACTTTAGGATCTGATGATGGATTTGCTACATCAATTTCTAAATTTTTGGTGAAATATGCAATACTATCTTTTAGACTTTCTGTGTGTGTTTGAATACCTGCATTAGTAAATTGCTGATTTTCTTCTTTAAGATTTCCCTCGACTATTAGTATTTTTTTCATGAAAATAAATTACCTTTCATACTTTGGTCATATAATTTTTTCATATCCTCTAAATTTAACAATCTAGGATTTGTCGCAGTTGATGGATCTTCAAGAGCCATTTTTGATAACATTTCTAAATCAAATTTATCTTCGCTGATAACTTCTGATAAAGCATGCGGGATATTTAACTCTTTTCTTAGTTCCAAAATCCAATCCAAAAAACTTTTAAAATCTTTTTTTAAACCAAGGAAATCACAAATAGATACTATTCTTTTTTCTATAAATTTTTTATTATAACTAAGTACATAAGGCATAAAAATTGCATTAGATAATCCATGATGTAAGTTAAATTTTGCATTTACTGGATGGCTTAGTGAGTGAATTGCACCAAGACCTTTTTGAAACGCAGTAGATCCCATGCTTGCTGCTGCCAACATGTCTGACCTTGCTTCTAAATTTTTTCCATCTCTAACAGCAGTCATTAAAGATTTTTTTGTCAATCTTATACCTTCTATCGCTATACCATCCGCCATTGGATGAAATCCTGGAGCACAAAAAGCCTCTAAGTTATGGGCTAAAGCATCCATTCCTGTTGCAGCAGTTAATCTGGGAGAAAGGTCCAAAGTTAAAACTGGGTCTAAAATTACAATCGATGGTAAAAATTTAGGATGGAAAATTATTTTTTTTACCCCAGTTTCATTATTAATAATTGCTGATGCCCTTCCAGTTTCTGAGCCTGTGCCCGCTGTTGTAGGTACAGCTATTATAGGTGCGATATTATCGTTGTTTGCTCTTTTCCAATAATCACCTATATCCTCAAAATCCCAAATTGGTCTTGTTTGACCAGACATAAACGCTATTGCTTTTCCAACATCCAATCCACTTCCCCCACCAAACGCTATTACACCATCACAATTATTTTTTTTAAATTCTTTAACACCTTCGTCTACGTTCTCGCCATTAGGGTTGCCAGAAAAATTGGAAAAAATGTTCAATTTTTTGAATTCTTTTTCAATAATTTTAATTATATTTTTTACAAAATCTAAACCTATTAGATCTTTATCTGTAACAAACAATGGCTTTTTAATTTTAAGATTTTTGCATGCTGAATTAATTTCAATTATTCTATTATTCCCAACCCAGACAGTTGTTGGGTAATTCCAATTAGATTTCATATTTTAATTGTATCAATTTATATTAATTTTTTTATTTTTTAATATTGCATTAATAAAATTGATCATTAAAGGGATTTTCTTTTTATTTATTTTTTTTAATACAAATGGTGCAATTTCTCTAACTAATTGTTCACCTTCTACAGTGTCATTTGGCATAAATTTTTTCTTTGCAGTTTTAAAAGTATAACCCTTACCTAGATAACTTCCCATTTTACTGTTTCTACCTCCTGCAGCACTTACATAAAGATCACCAACACCGGCAAGACCTAGGGTTGTACTTTCTTTTCCTCTAAAATATTTTGTAAGATATTTCATCTCAAGCAATGACTGATGGAATAAACTGGAAGATGTATTTAAGCTTTGTCCAGATCCAATTATCATAGAATATATATTTTTAATTGCTGAACATACCTCAATTCCAATTATATCTTTCGAATATTCAATTAAATAATATTTAGTTGATATTTGCTTACCAATCCATTTAGCTACTTTAATATTTTTATTTGCAATAATTACACTTGTTTGATTTTTTCTAGCAAGCTCCTTTGCAAGACATGGCCCTTTTAAAACCGAAATATTCATTCTTCCAGAATTTCTATTA
>CACKBK010000019.1 GCA_902598425.1 uncultured Pelagibacteraceae bacterium
CACAATATTCTCTAATATTACCTCTATCTACAATCAAATCAGGATTTGTACATATCATTATTTTATCAATTACACTTTTAAATAATTCTTTATAATATTTTAGGTCTTCTTCATATTCTTCAAAAAGTCCTGTACACAGGATAAAGTCGGATTGTTCTAAATTATCAGTTTTATTTTTTTCAAACAGTTTAAAAAGATCAAAATCTCTTGGGGGTCCGATATGATAAAATTTTTTTTCTTTATAATTTTTTTCTAAATGTTTAAGTGCAGACTCCCCAGATGTATAAACTTTGCTACATTTATTTTCATCTAATCCCATCTTTTTTAAGAATTCAATTACTGTGCTATTTGGTCTTGGTGCATTAGTAAGCAAAATATAAGTCTTATTTGATTTTTCTAATTCGTTTAAAACATTGACAGAATTTTGATACAGATTTATTCCGTTATGAAGCACTCCCCAAATATCTATAAAAAAGACATCGTAACTGTTGGCTACTGACTTCAGTCCTAAATCATCTAAATTTTTTGGCATTTAGGAGATATAGCTTAAAAATACTTATATTTCTTTGATTTTTTTACTTCATATATTTTTATGAATACCTTGAAAAATTATATGCTTACCTCTATATGACTGTCATATTTAAAGGAGTTTTTTATGAAATTTAAGCCTTTGCACGATAGAGTGTTAATAGAAGTTTTAGATAGCAGTGAAAAAACTGCTGGAGGAATAATAATACCAGATACCGCCCAAGAAAAGCCACAAGAGGGAAAAGTTGTTGCCGTAGGTGGAGGTGCAAAAACTGAGGATGGTAAAACAATACCTATGGATGTTAAAGTAGGTGATAAAGTTTTATTTGGTAAATGGTCAGGAACAGAAGTCAAAATAGACGGTAAAGAATACAGTATAATGAAGGAATCAGACATTATGGGTATTTCAAAAATAAAATAACAATCTAAGGAGATTTATAATGGCAAAAATAGTTAAATTCGACTCTGATGCAAGAACATCAATGCTAAAAGGTGTTGATATTTTAGCAAACACAGTAAAAGTGACATTGGGTCCTAAAGGAAGAAATGTAGTTATTGATAAATCTTATGGTGCGCCTAGAACTACAAAAGATGGTGTTTCAGTGGCAAAAGAAATTGAGTTAGAAGATAAATTTGAAAATATGGGCGCTCAAATGGTTAAAGAAGTTGCAAGTAAAACTAATGACGAAGCTGGAGATGGCACAACAACTGCAACTATACTCGCACAAGCTATTGTAAAAGAGGGCTGTAAATATGTAACTGCTGGAATGAATCCAATGGATGTTAAAAGAGGTATAGACGCAGCAGTAGATCATGTTAAAGAAAAATTAATCTCATCAGCAAAGAAAGTAAAAGATAGTGATGAAATAGCTCAAGTAGGAACAATTTCTGCAAATGGCGATAAGGAAATTGGGAATATGATTTCCAAAGCAATGCAAAAAGTTGGTAATGAAGGAGTAATTACTGTAGAGGAAGCAAAAGGTATTGAGACAGAACTTGATGTTGTTGAAGGAATGCAATTTGACAGGGGTTATTTGTCTCCGTATTTCATAACTAATGGTGATAAAATGACGACGGAGTTAGAAAATCCATTAATTCTTTTGCATGAAAAAAAATTAACTAACTTACAACCAATGGTTCCACTCTTGGAAGCCGTGGTACAAGCTGGAAGACCCTTGATGATAATTTCAGAGGATGTTGAGGGTGAAGCTTTAGCTACACTAGTTGTAAATAAATTAAGAGGTGGTTTAAAAGTTGTAGCAGTTAAAGCACCTGGCTTTGGAGATAGAAGAAAAGCAATGTTGGAAGATATTGCGATTTTAACTGGTGGACAAGTGATATCTGAGGATTTAGGAATTAAACTGGAGAACGTAAAGTTAAATGATCTTGGATCTGCAAAAAGAGTAAAAGTCGACAAAGAAAATAGCACAATCGTAAGTGGTTCTGGTAAAAAGTCAGACATAGAGGCAAGATGTGCTCAGATCAAACAACAGATTGACGAAACTACATCAGACTACGATAAAGAAAAGCTTCAAGAAAGATTAGCTAAACTAGCCGGAGGTGTTGCGGTAATTAAAGTTGGTGGTGCAACTGAAGTTGAAGTTAAAGAGAGAAAAGATAGAGTAGAAGATGCACTTAATGCAACTAGAGCAGCAGTTGAAGAAGGAATAGTGGTAGGTGGTGGATGTGCATTACTTTACGCTTCTCAAGACCTTGATAAAGTAAAAGTAAAAGGTGACGATCAAAAGGCTGGAGTTGAAATTGTAAAAAGTGCGCTTCAGGCACCAATAAGACAAATAACAAAAAATGCTGGCGTAGATGGATCGGTAGTCGTAGGCAAACTTTTAGAAACTAATAAAGTCTCTAATGGTTACGATGCGCAATCTGAGCAATATGTTGATATGTTTAAAGAGGGAATTATTGACCCAGTTAAAGTTGTACGAACAGCACTTCAGGATGCTGCTTCTATCTCAGGATTATTAGTAACTACAGAAGCTATGGTTGCAGATAAACCAGAGGAAAAAGACTCAACTCCTGCAATGCCTGGTGGTGGTATGGGTGGTATGGGTGGTATGGGTGGTATGGGAATGTAATCCCTATCAATCTCAAACAAAAATTCTTAAAGGGCAGTTTTTACTGCCCTTTTTTTTTATTTTTATAAAGAACATCCTTATAATGCAATGTGGGATAGTAAAAATTTTTAATTATTTTAAAATTATTTTTTAACAAGAAATCATTAACTAAACTAAAATTATTATAATACTGATTAAAAGTATGTTTTTCAACAATCACAAATGGAATCTCTTTAATTTTACTCTTTGCACCATATAATACATTAAGTTCATATCCCTCAACATCAATTTTAAGAAAGCTATTTTTTAAAGAAATATTTTTAAAAACTGTATCAATTTTTTTTTGGTTTACTATTTGATACTTATTAAGTCTATTTTTATCTCCTACAATTAAATTTTTAATTTTGAACCAGTCAGACTTCTGATTAATCTTGGACATGGTAGATAAAGAAGTCAAATTTGATAAATACATTTTTTTCTTACTCTCATTTTCACCAAGTGAATGGTTATATAATTTAACCTTTTTATTATTTTTAAATTTTTTTTTCAGGTTTTTATAAATTTCTTTTTGAGGTTCAAAACAATAAAACTTTTTAAATATTTTTATTTTCAAAAAACTATTTAAAAATTCACCTTTATGACAACCAACATCAATAAGAGTATTACAACCTAATTTTTTTACATACAATGAGATTTTATAATGATGAAACTTACTTATTATATCAAGTATTTTCTCTATTAACATATTTATAAGAATTTATAAGAAACAAATCATATTTAATTTTTTTCTATATTGAAAACCATCAATAATATATAAGTAATAAAATTTTTCAAAATGAAAAAAATATTAAAAAATATTTTAAATTTCTTCAACTATGAAATTACTACTAAAGACTCATGGTACAAAAGACAAGAAAATTATATCGCTGAAATTAGCAGTGAAGAAAATGAAATTTTAAAAAAAATAAAAGAATTTTCAATGTGCTCGATTCCGAACCATTGGGCAATATTGCAATCAATTAAGCACATAGCTTCAAATAAGATTGAGGGCGATTTTGTAGAAGCTGGTGTATTTAAAGGTGGTAATTTAATATTGATGAATTATCTCAATAAAAAGCTAACTTTATCAAGAAAGATATTTGCCTATGATACTTTCCAGGGAATGCCTGAGGAAAACAAAGATTTTGACTTTGATATTAAAAATAAATCAGCAACAGATACACGAAAAGCTTACAAAAAAAATGAGTGGTGTTATGCCTCATTAAATGAAGTTCAAAATAATTTGAGTAAATTTGATAAAAATTATCAAGATAATTTGGTTTTTGTTAAAGGTAAAGTTGAACAAACGCTAGAGAACGAAAAGAATATTCCAAAAAAAATATCTTTGCTTAGGTTAGATACTGACTTTTATGAATCAACAAAAAAGGAAATGGAAGTACTTTACCCCAGGTTGCAAAATAAAGGAGTTTTAATTATTGATGATTATGGTCATTGGAAAGGTTCCAAAAGAGCAGTGGATGATTATTTTAAAAACGATTTGAATTTTAAATTTTTCCACAGGATTGATTATGCTAGTAGGCTTTACATTAAAGAGTAAACTATTATGAAAAAATTTTTTTAACTAAATAAAGTGCAAGGGCAACTGCCGGACCAATTCCAAAAGCAAATATTAAAGTTCCTGGACCAATAGTTCCTCCTAAATACCAACCTATGCTAACTACTGAAATTTCTAAAAAAGCTCTTACGGATGCAATTGGTAGGTTTGTTTTCTTTTGTAAACCTACCATTAAACCGTCTCTTGGCCCCGCACCAAGATTAGCAACAAGATAAATTCCACCACCTATACCAACAGTTAAAACTGCAATAGTGCCTAAAATAATTTGGTGAATATAATCTTTGGGTGTTGGTACAAATTTAATGCAAAGATCAATCATAATTGCAATAATAATGGCATTTAAAATAGTTCCTATTCCTGGTTTCTGTTTAAGAGGTATCCATAAAATTAAAACTGTAAAACTAATTAAGAAAGTTATTAGACCAATTGATAAATTAACATTTATAGAAATTCCTTGAGCCAAAACACTCCATGGAGATGCCCCCGAACTAGAAACAATAAGAAGTCCTTCTCCTAAGCCGAAAATTACTAGTCCTAAACAAAGAAAAAATAATGATGAAAATTTTGGTTTAAGATTTAAAGGTTTTTGCGAGCTCCAAAACACCTTGGGAATTTTTTTAATTTTAAGAAACATTTTTTATGTGGTGTTTACTATTTGTTTATATTAAAAACCATATATTTTATGAAAAAATTCTTACTTTTTTTTATATTGTTGTTATATCCCCAAAGTTTAAACGGCCATGTATCGCACTACAAAAATATAAAAAAAATTGAAATGGAAATCTTTAAAGATGGTAAAAATATTGGATACTGTAATTATGAATTTACAAAAAATAATGACTCTATAAAAATTTATAACGAAACAAATTTTGAAGTAAAACTACTTGGGATTAAAGTTTTTTCAATAAATAGCATAGGTACAGAGACTTATAAAAATAATAAATTATTTTCATTCAATTCAAATACACTTCAAAATGATAAAAAAAAATTTGTTAATTTAATATTAAATGAAAATGAAGATGTTTTTGATATTAAGGGTTCTTCCTACACTGGCAAGGCTAATAGAAATAATATTATTGGTAATTGGTGGAATCACAAAATTTTAGAAAGTGAAACTCAAATAAGTCCATTGTCAGGAAGTGTTAAAGATCAAGTTGTAACCTTTTTAGGTAAGGAAAAGGTTCAAATTTACGGTAAAGAATATTTGGCTCATAAATTTTCTTTAAAATCTAAAGATAAAAGTATTAACGAAAATAAAAAATTAGACTTTGAAATATGGCTTGAACCAAAAAAAAATTTAATATTAAAGGTAAAATATAACAGGATGGGTTCCTGGGAGTATATTTTAAAAAACGTTTTAGTTAATTAATATTTACTTGTTTCTTCCTTATTTTAGAAATTAATTGTGTTAAAGAATCTACCATTAAATCTGAAGCTTTAAAAATTTCTGTATGTTTAAATTCATGAGATATATTCCTATCTGGATTGGTTTTATCCTCAATAATAATTCCTTCATCGGGTGAATTATTTTTTATGTATATTAATAAAAGCCATTTTTCATCATCGCTCTCATCCCATTTAATAAAAATTTCTCCAGTTTCAAATCTTCTATCTATACATCTCAAAATTGACATATGACGTGTTATATGTCTCTTGTTTAATTGAAACACAAGACTACTTGAACTTCTATAAAAACTCTCAAGTGCAAACTCTATTTTTTGTCTTGCTAAGGTATAATCCCTCTCTTTTTGTAATAGAGTCTCCCTATCCTCATCTCCTAAAGTTTTTATCCCAAGAGCTTCCACTCTTTCTCTAATTTTCTGGTCTCTTATAACTTGATATTTTTGTTTTAACTTGTCTATCCTTTCTTGTAGACTCGCATAGTCCTCTCTTTGTTCTTTCAAAGAAATTTTCTCTAACTGTTCCAACTCTTTAACTTCTCTAACTCTGAATTTTTCAATTTGTTTTTCTATTTTTAATTGCTCTAAAAATTTTCTTTGTTTTTCTGCTTGTTCTTGACGAATAATAGCTTGCTCTTTTCTTAGAAAAAGTTTTATATCTTTTGCCCTTTCTTTCTCTAATTTCATCTCATCTTTTAAAATTTGTTCTTTTAGTTTGGACTGGAGATCTTTTTCCTCTTTAATTTTTTTTTCTTTTTCTAGCTTTTCTTTTTCAATCTTCTCTAGCTCCTTGATCTTTGAAATTCTTTTTTGTTCTTTCCTAAGTGATTTATATTCAATAATAGTATTAGATACATTTTCGAAAAATCTTTGTAAAAATCTATCAATCGATACGAAAGGGTTAAATTTGATTTTAATATTTGGTTTAATTTTTTCCTGGAAATTAATTAAATCTATAAGTATTTTTTTTTTTCCTTTTAATTTAAAATTATTTCTTTTTTTTAAAAGTATTTTTTTTTTCTTGAGCTTCTTAATTTTTTTTTTTACTGAGGGTTTTTTTTTATTTTTTCCTAATTTTCTAGTGTTTTTTTTTTTTGATTTATTGATTTTTTTTTTACGCTTTTTTTTCATTGTCAGAGCTCAAAACTTATCAATTTATAACTGATAAATATAGTCTCTTATATTTGGAATGGTGTTATTTTTTTTTGTAAGTTGAAATTGAAATACAACCTGGTCACCCCATTTAAATGACATTTCACAACCTGCTAGATAAAATTCCCACATTCTTAAAAAACGTTCATCAAACATTTCTAAAACTTCATTTTTTTTACTAAGGAACCTTTCTTTCCAATTTCTTAAAGTATACGCATAATGCATTCTTAAAACTTCGAGATCAGTAACAATCAAACCTGACTTTTCTATTGGAAGAGAAACTTCACTTAAACTAGGAGTATATCCTCCAGGAAAAATATACTTGGTTATCCATGGATGAGGGTTTCTGGGTGGCATGCTTGAACCAATTGTATGTATTAATGCAACACCGTTATTATTTAGTAGCTTTGAAACAGTATTAAAATAAGTTTGATAAAATTTTCTACCTACATGTTCAAACATACCTACACTTACAATCCGATCAAACTTTTCGTTTAGTTGTCTATAATCAATTAGACGAAAATCTACCTGATTTTCCAAATTCAATTCTTTTGCTTTTTGCTTGCTATATTTTAATTGATTTTCTGAGAGAGTAATACCAACAACCTCACATTTAGATTTTTTTGCTATTTCAATAGCTAGTGTTCCCCATCCACTTCCTATATCTAAAACTCTTTGATTTGGTTTCAAATTAAGTTTTTTTATTATATGATTCATTTTATTCTCTTGAGCTTGTTCTAAGGTGTCATTTTCATTTTTAAAGTATGCACATGAATATTGTCTATTTTTATCTAAAAAGAGATCATACAATTTTTCAGATATATCGTAATGGTGAGCAACATTTTGTTTTGATTTTTTAATTAAATTAAAGTTTGTTAGAGATCTATAAAATCCTTTTATTTGATTTAACGCTCTGCTGTAAAAATTTATTTCACCTCTACCAACATTTTTTAAAATTATTTCTAAAAACTCAGTTAAATTTCCATTTTCTATTAATACTGACCCGTTTGTATAAGCCTCCCCAAAATATAAATCTGGGTGCAATAGTAGCTTATGATGCAAATTTTTATCCAGGATTTTTAATTTTATTGGATCTTTTTTTTTTGGTTTACCAATAATGTACTGATTTTTGTCAGCATCTATTAGCATAAAACCATCTTTTTTAATAAGCTTATTTAAAAAATTAATAAGTTTCATCGGCTACTTTCAAAAAGTTAATTAAATTCTAATTTTTTTAATTCTTCAAGTAGTTTTTTTTTATCATTTTCTTTAAGTAAACTGAGTGGTGGTAATAAATTTTGAAAAGATTTATCTTTTTTAGATAAATAAGTATGTAATCCAGAGATTAGGTTGTATCTATCAAAAGCTAATCTTACATTACATAATTTATTGTTATGTGTTTGATTTTTTTTATTTATAAAATCATCATAAACTTTCCTAGATAAACTAGCTGTAACGTTACATGTAGCTGTTATAATACCAGAACAACCTATTTCTAATCCTTTAAGAAGTTTTAATTCAGATCCAGGTAAAATAGAGAAGTTTTTTAATTTTAAATGCTCAAATAAATTATATGAACTATCTTTTACACCAATTATATTTTCAGGAAAAAAACTGACCAATTTTTCTACACTATCTTTACTAAATTTATAACCGGAAAGTTTTTCAAAGTTGTATAAAATTATTTTACAATTAGATAACTTTTCAATTAATTTTATATAAAATCTAATTACATCTTTATCTTCATACATGTAATAGGCTGGTGGCATTATCAAAAAATAGTTAAAATTATATGAGTTGCTTATTTTAATTAGGGATATAGTGTCTTGTAAGGAATTAAGTCCAGTCCCAATTATAAATTTATCTTTAAATATACTTTTTGAAATATTTTGAATTAACTCAAATTTTTCTTCTAATGAAATTAGTTGAGACTGCCCAGTGCTACCAAATATTACAACCCCGTGACATCCACTCTTTATTAAATTTTCTGCGTGTCGAATTGTTTTGTGTATATCTAATTTGAGATTTTCATCTAAAATAGATACTGAAGCCGCATAAATGCCATTAATTTTACTCATAAATTAAGCTTATATAAAAAGAAAAAATTAGTAAACATATTAGAAAATGAAAATTTTAATTGTTCAAAATAAAAAAGGTATTGGCGATTTAATTATTTTTTTACCGTTTATTGAGGCTTTAGCAAAAAAATTTGAAACCCAAGTTTATCTTCTTGTAAAAGAAAATTCTAAAGCTTTGGATATAGTAGAGGATAATAAATACATTAAAGAAATAATAGTGTTAGATAGAGATAATCAAAGTAATGATGGTATTCATGAAGGAGTATTTGGGACTTTTAGATTAATTAAAAAACTTAAAAAATATAAATTTGACAAAATTTTCATTTTTAATTCTTCTCTAAGATTTAATTTAATAGCAAAACTATGTTACATTAAAGATGTATATCAATATCCATTATTCTTTAAAAAAAACCAAAATATAACACTTGCAGCTCAAAAATTACTTGAAAGTAAAATGGGTATTAAGGTTAAGAGTGATCCTCAAATTCTAGTCGATGAGAAAAAAATAAATAGCATAAAAATTAGTAATAATATTTCTAGTAATGAAAAAAATATTCTACTTGGGATTGGGGGATCTGGCTCCACAAAGCGTATCCCAGCAAAGACTTTTTTAAAATTTATGGATTATTGCGATGAAAATTATAAGTGTCGTTTTTTTTTAGCTACTGGCAAATTACATGAAGAGCAAATTATATTAGATGAGATTTTAAATTCTAAATTCAAACAAAAGTGTATAAGACTGGATAATCTAAGATTAAAAGAAACATTGCCTTATATAAAAAATTGTAATATTTCGATTTGTAATGACTCAAGCTTTAGTCACTTATCAGCTGCATTAGGTATACCAACAATTGTTCTAATGGCTGATACCCCAATTATATATGGAAGTTACAGTCCTAGAATGCATCCAATACTACCTGATGGAGTTAAAGAGGTTAAGCATGATACTTTAGGTAAAGACAAAATAAATGCGCAAAAAATTTACGAAAAATTCGAGTTTTTAATTAATTAAGCTATATCCTTAATTACAATTTCTTTTGCTTCATTGACAATCGATGCTAGCCTTGACAACTCAGGGCTAACATCAGGGTGAATTTTTTTCATAATTTTTTTGTATGAGTTCAGAATTTCCTCTTTTGAATATTTTTTACCTGGTTCTAAATTTAAAATTTTATAAGCTTCATCACGTGAAATATTTTGAGTATTTAAGTTTGAACCTGTCTGATTAAAGTTAAATCTTCCTGAATTTTTTAGAATTCTTAATAAGCTCCAAAACCTCAAAACTTGTAGTAATGTAAAACCAGCTTTTGTTTTAACTAAAGGTAATATCATCATCAAAAAAGGTAATGAAAAAATGAACCTTCCCGCATAAGCCATTATCACAGCCAAAACTATTGAGGAAATAATAACAAAAGTTCTTATGCTCTTTGAAATTTTAGCACTAGATGTTTTTATAAACCAGTTAAGAACCAGGTAAATTAGGACAAAAATTAATAGTGTCAAAAAAAAAATATTCATATAATAAGCTCTCATGAAAATACCACAATTAGCAAAAAAACCTGAGAAAAAATCTTGTCACGGTATTGAATGGGAGGATAATTATAGCTGGATACATCAAAAGAATATTCTTGAAGTTTTAAAAGATGGATCAAAATTAATACCAGAAGTTAGGGATTATTTAGAGAAAGAGAATGCCTATACGGAATTTCATCTTAAAGATACGAAGGAAATTCAAAAAAAACTTTTTGACGAGATAAAAGGTAGAATTAAACTAGATGACGAGTCGTTACCGTTTAAAGATCTTAAATATTTCTATTGGACCAAAACAACTGAAAAAGGAAATTATTCTATAAAGCTTAGAAAAAAAATTGGAACTGATGAAGAGGAAGAGATTTGGAATGGAGATAAAGAGAAAAATAAATTAAAAACCGAATATTTTGGTGTGGGTGATCTTGAAGTTAGTTGGAATGATGAGTTTTTAGGATACTCCTTGGATTTAAAAGGATCCGAGTATTATACAATTTTTGTTCGAAATATAAAAACTGGAAAATTTGTTACTGAAGAAATAAAAGATACTTCCGGTTCAATTTTATTTAGTATGGATGATAAATATATTTTCTATTCGAAACTAGATGAAAATCATCGACCAAGAAAAATTTTTAGACACAAATTAGGCACATCCGTCAAAGAAGATGTTTTAATATTTGAGGAAAAAACTGAAGCATTTACTGTAAGTATAGGATTAAGTTCAGATGAAAAATATTACTTTATATCAACTTCAGATCATAACACATCTGAACAATACTATTTTTCTGTGAATGATGAAAGACCAAAGCCTAAGTTAATTCAAAAAAGAGAGAAAGGTATTATTTACAGTGTTAACTCTTGGAACGATAGTTTTTATATGCATACAAATAAAGATGCTGAGGACTTCAAAATTGAAAAAACAAAAGATATAAATTTTAAAAAATGGGACACCTATGTGCCTGCAAAAGATGAAACACTAATTGGTGGTTTAACTTTTCTAAAAGATTGGGAAATAAGATCAGAAGTAACAAATGCATTAGGAAAAATATTTGTTAAAAATTTAAAAGATAATAAAGAGGAAGAATTAATTTTTTCAGATGAGGAAGTATTTGATGGTGGGGTTTCATTAGTTCAAAAAGATAAAAATACTGATTTAATTCACATTTCTTACTCAACTCCAAAAACACAATCCAGAGTTTATTTATATAATTTAAGAACTAAGGAGAAAAAATTAGTTAAGGAACAGATTATCCCATCAGGACATAATTCAAATGATTACGTTGTTGAAAGACTAGAATGTTTGTCTCATGATGGAAGAAAAGTTCCATTAACTATTACAAGACACAAAAAAACTAAAATTGATGGAAATGCTAATGTATTGCTTTATGGATACGGATCTTATGGAAATTCCATGTCGCCTAATTTTTCATCTACAAGACTTAGTTTAATAAATAGGAATATTATTTGGGTAACAGCCCATGTTAGAGGTGGATTGGAAAGAGGCATGAAGTGGTGGAAAGAAGGAAAACTGCTTAATAAAAAAAATACATTTAAAGATTATCTAGCAGTTGCAAAATTTTTGATTGAGAAAAAGTATACATCAAAGGGAAAAATTATTGGAATGGGTGGCTCTGCGGGAGGTTTATTAATGGGAGTAGCGGTAAATGAATCTCCTGAATTATTCTGCGCAGTAGTTATGGCTGTGCCATTTGTGGATAGCTTGACGACTAATTTGGACCATTCACTACCTTTAACTATAGGTGAGTTTGATGAATTTGGTAATGCAAAAGATAATGAAGAGCATTTTAATTATATTTATTCTTATGCTCCATATAACAATATAAAAAAAATGGATTATCCAAATATTTTAATTACAACAAGCTTAAGCGACAATAGAGTTCTTTTCGATGAACCTGCAAAATTCACTGCAAAATTAAGAGAATATAAAACTGACAATAACATTTTATTACTCAAGACAGAAATGAATGCTGGTCACGGTGGAAAATCTGGAAGAGATGGTGCAATTGAAGAAATAGCTTTTGATTATGGTTTCATACTTAAAATGACAAAAAAATTATAATTTTGCGGCTTGAATTATTATAAATTATTCCCATATAGATAATGTAAATCGCCTAATGGGGTTTACACTAACCTTGCTAACAAAGGAGGAAAAATGACAAGTAAGGATCTATCTATATTTAATTCTCTACGACCTTTTTCAATTGGTTTTGACGACATGTTTGACCAATTTGAAAATATGTTAGGGAATGGGAATTTGGCTATGCAGTCAAATTATCCACCATATAACATTAGGAAAACGGGTAATGATAAGTACTCAATTGAGGTTGCTTTAGCTGGTTTTTCAAAAAAAGATGTAGAAGTTGAGTTTGAGGATAATTTGTTAACAGTTAGAACAAAACAAGTTAACAAATCAGAAGATAAGAATGTAAATGGTGAAATTCTTCATAAAGGCATTTCACAAAGACAATTTGCAAGATCATTTACAATAGCTGATGATGTTAAGGTAAATGGTGCTGAGCTTAAAGATGGTCTTTTAAAAATTGCATGTGAAAGAATTGTGCCAGAGTACAAAAAAAAGAAGTTAATAGAAATTAAGTAATCTTTTAACCTTGCTTGTGGGGGTTGCCCCCACAAGTTTTAAAAACAACCTTTAGATGTAAATCCTACAACAATTTCTTTATTATTTATTTCAAATTTTCTTTCGCAAGGGATGCCATATTTTTTAGTTTTATATACAAATACTTTTGTTCCAGTATTACTCAATTCTTCTGAATTTGGGATTCCCATTTCTATTTTTAATTCCTTTGATGATTTTCCT
>CACKBK010000020.1 GCA_902598425.1 uncultured Pelagibacteraceae bacterium
AGCAATAGATAGTTTAGTTCCTATTGGAAGGGGTCAAAGAGAATTGATTATTGGAGACAGACAAACAGGTAAAACTGCAGTTGCAGTCGATACTATTATTAACCAAAAAAAAATTAATGAAAGCGGTGATGAAAAACAAAAACTTTATTGCATTTATGTTGCAATAGGTCAAAAGCGGTCAACTGTTAGACAAATACAAAAAACTTTAGAGGAAGCTGGAGCAATGGATTATACAACTATTGTTGCAGCTACAGCTTCTGATGCAGCACCATTACAGTTCCTTGCTCCTTATACAGGTTGTGCAATGGGTGAATTCTTTAGAGATAATGGCATGCATGCTTTAATTATTTATGATGATTTATCCAAACAAGCTGTAGCTTATAGGCAAATGTCATTATTATTAAGAAGACCTCCAGGAAGAGAAGCTTATCCTGGTGATGTTTTTTATTTACACAGCAGACTTTTAGAGAGAGCAGCAAAACTAAGCAAAGAACATGGAGGTGGATCGTTAACTGCACTTCCAATAATTGAAACACAGGCTGGAGACGTTTCAGCTTATATACCTACTAATGTAATTTCAATTACCGACGGTCAAATTTTTTTAGAAACTAATTTATTCAATCAAGGTATAAGACCAGCGATTAATGTTGGACTATCTGTATCAAGAGTTGGATCTGCAGCACAAACAAAAGCAATGAAAAAAGTTTCTGGTTCGATGAAACTAGAATTAGCTCAATATAGAGAGATGGCAGCTTTTGCACAGTTTGGTTCTGATTTGGATGCATCAACACAGAAATTACTAAATAGAGGTTCCAAACTTACGGAATTATTAAAGCAAAAGCAATATTCTCCAATGACTGTTGCAGAGCAAGTTATATCTGTTTTTTGTGGTGTGAGAGGCTATTTAGACGACGTTGAACTTAAAGATATTTCAGATTTTGAAAAAAAAATAATAGAAAAATGTAAATCTGATAAGCCTGAGATATTAGATAATATTTCAAGCGATGGTAAATTAGAAGAGAATACAGAGAAATTACTTGTAGATTTAATCAAAGATTTAAAAAACAGTTTAAAATAATTATGCCAAGTTTAGATGATTTAAAAAAAAGAATAGTAAGTGTAAAATCAACACAGAAAATAACTAAGGCAATGAAAATGGTAGCTGCAGCTAAATTAAAGAGAGCTCAGGACAGCGCTGAAAAGGGAAGACCTTATTCTGAAAAAATGAATAAAATTATTTTAAATTTATCTGAAAATATTTCAGATAAAGAAAATGCACCAAAATTACTTATTGGTACTGGGTCAGAAAAAGTACATTTATGTATTATATTAACTTCAGATAGAGGCTTATGTGGTGGATTTAACTCAAATATTATTAAAAAGGCCAAGAGTTTCTTTGAAAAGATTACAAAAGAAGGAAAAACACTTAAAATAATTACAGTAGGCTCAAAAGGTTACGATCAACTCAAACGCCTATATAAAGATAAGATAATTGAAAAAATTTCTTTTAAAGAATCAAAAAATACAAACTATTTTGATGCAGAAAAAGTAGGCAACATGATTATAGAACTATTTTTAAAAAATGAATTTGATGTGTGTACAATTTTTTACAATAAGTTTAAAAACGTGATCACTCAAATACCGCAAGAGCAGCAAATAATACCACTCAAGTCATCAGAGCCAGATAACTCATCATCTGAGAGTAATTATGAATTTGAGCCAGAGGAAGACGAAATTTTAAGCAATCTTTTACCAAAGAATATTTCAACTCAAATCTTCAAAGCAATGCTAGAAAATTCAGCAAGTGAGCAAGGTTCGAGAATGAGTGCTATGGATAATGCTACTCGAAATGCAGGCGAGATGGTTGATAAATTAACAATTGAATATAATAGAAGCCGTCAAGCTGCTATAACTAAGGAACTAATAGAAATAATATCAGGAGCAGAAAGTTTATAATGAGAAAAGGAAAAATTACACAAATTATTGGTGCAGTTGTCGATGTAAAATTTGAAGGTGAATTACCTGAAATTTTAACGGCATTAGAATGTAAAAATGGTGATAACAGATTAGTTTTAGAGGTTGCACAACATTTAGGTGAAACAAGTGTGAGGACTATTGCAATGGATGCGACTGAGGGATTAAAAAGAGGCGATGAAGTTGTAGACACTGGTGCACCGATCCAAGTGCCAGTAGGACCTGAGACTTTGGGAAGAATTATAAATGTAATTGGAGATCCAATCGATGAAAAAGGCTCTGTAAAAACTAAAGAGACCTGGCCAATTCACAGGCCGGCTCCAGTGTTTAATGACCAATCTACTGAAACAGAAATTCTAGTAACAGGTATAAAGGTTATTGATCTACTAGCTCCATATGCAAAAGGTGGAAAGATAGGATTATTTGGAGGAGCAGGTGTTGGAAAAACAGTTTTGATTATGGAACTAATTAATAACGTTGCAAAAGCTCATGGTGGCTTTTCAGTTTTTGCGGGTGTTGGAGAGAGAACAAGAGAAGGGAATGACCTTTATCATGAAATGATAGACTCAGGAGTAATTAAGCCTGATGGAGATGGTTCTAAAGCTGCATTAGTATATGGACAAATGAATGAGCCCCCAGGTGCAAGGGCTAGAGTTGCGCTAACAGGTCTAACTGTAGCGGAGTATTTTAGAGATCAAGAAGGCCAAGATGTATTATTTTTTGTTGATAACATTTTCAGATTTACGCAAGCGGGGTCCGAAGTTTCAGCATTATTAGGACGGATACCCTCAGCTGTGGGATACCAGCCTACTTTAGCAACCGATATGGGAAACTTACAAGAAAGAATAACAACAACTAATAAAGGATCAATTACATCGGTCCAAGCTATTTACGTACCTGCAGACGATTTAACAGATCCTGCGCCAGCAACCTCGTTTTCACACTTAGATGCTACTACTGTATTATCTAGACAAATAGCAGAATTAGGAATTTATCCAGCTGTTGATCCGTTAGACTCCACTTCAAGGATTCTTGATCCAAGAATAGTAGGAGATGAACATTATAGAGTAGCTAGAGAAGTTCAAAAAGTTTTACAAACTTACAAATCTCTTCAAGACATTATAGCAATTTTAGGAATGGATGAACTTTCTGAGGAGGACAAACTCACAGTTGCAAGAGCACGAAAAATACAAAGATTTCTATCTCAACCATTTTTTGTTGCAGAGGTTTTTACTGGATCACCTGGTAAACTTGTTGATCTTCAGGCAACAATAAAAGGTTTTGATGCAATTTGTAAAGGTGAATATGATCACTTGCCTGAGGCAGCATTTTATATGGTTGGAACTATCGAGGAAGCAATCGAGAAGGCTGAAAAAATGGCAAAAGATGCGGCGTAATGAGTGAATTGTTTAATTTAGAGATTGTAAATCCTGAAAAATCTTTTTTATCAGCAGATGATGTTAAAGAGGTTGTTGTTCCTGCTTATGAGGGAGAAATGGGGATTTTGAAAAATCATATTTCAATAATTTCTTTTTTAAAACCTGGTATCATGAAAATCTATCGTAATAATGCCGAAGAAAAATTTTATATTGAAGATGGTATTTTAGAATTCAAAGATGATACTCTATCTATATTAACGAGCACAGTTATAAAGCTTGATAAATTGGATAAGAGCTTTATTGATAATTCGATCCAAGAGGCCGAAAAAAGTCTTTTAAAGGAGGGAATTACTGATCAACAGAGATTTTTGATTTCACAAAAAATTGATAGTTTAAAGTCTATTGGTGCTAATTAGATAAAACCTTGTTTAATTCAACCTGAATTTTTTTATAAACTTCTATTTTAAAATCTACTACATTTTTTGTGATAGAATTAGATTCAATCCATCGCCACTCTAAAAACTCTGGCTTTTTTGTTTTAATATTAATTTCCGTGTCTTGTCCTAAGAATTTCATGATAAACCATTTTTGTTTCTGACCTTTATATTTTCCTTTCCAAATAATTCCTAATAAACGTTTAGGCAAGTTATATACGGTGTAATCATCTATCTCTTTAATTAGTTTAACGCTTTTTATACTTGTCTCCTCATATAATTCTCTTATAGCAGCCTCATGATGAGTTTCTCCTGGATCCATTCCACCTTGTGGCATTTGCCAATAGTTATTCGGATTATCAATTCTTTTTGCGACAAAAACTTTGTTATCTTTATTGAGTAATACGATACCTACGCCTTCACGCAATGGAAGATTTTTAAAATCTTTTACTGCCTTATCCATTTAATAATTTTATTGCGTAAGTTAATTGATTATCACTATCAGTATCTATTCTAAAATTATCATTATCCTCTGCTACAATTATATCAGGCGAAACACCAACTTCAGAAATAGATTCACCCGAAGGCAAATAATACTTGGAAATTGTTAATCTGATCGCTCCTTTATTTCTTAAAGGTATTATTGATTGCACAGATCCTTTTCCGTAACTATTTTCGCCAACTAAAATTGCTCTTTTATGATCTTTTAAAGCTCCAGCAACTATTTCTGATGCAGAGGCAGATCCATTATTGATTAAAACTACTAAAGTTTCTCCATTTAATATGTCACCAGCTTGTGCAAACCATTTTCTATTTTCATTTTCTTGTCGAGATTTAGTTGAAACTATTTCACCACTTGAAAGAAAAAAATCAGTTATTTTGATTGCTTGAGAAAGCAGTCCACCTGGATTATTTCTTAGGTCTAAAATAAACTTTTCAATATTTTCATTTTTATTAAATTCGTTAATTATTTTTTTAATTTGATTACTACTATTTTCATTAAATGCTGTTAGCCTTATATAACCTATATTGTTTTCAATTATTTTTGATTTGACTGATCTTACTTTTATAATTTTTCTAGTTATATTAAAAACTAGAGCCTTTTTAACTCCTTTGCGCCTCACCGTGATTTCAATATCTGATCCAACTGGCCCTCTCATTATTTCAACAGCTTCATTAAGAGTTTTTCCTTGAACCTGAATATTATTTATTTTTACAATATAATCTCCAGCTTTAACACCAGCCTCGTAAGCTGGAGAGTCGTCTAATGGAGATATAACTTTTACAACTCCTGCTTCCATGCTCACCTCAATACCTAAACCACCAAATTCTCCGCTGGTTTCAGTTTGCATATTTTCAAAAGACTCAGGCGACATATATGCAGAATATGGATCTAAGGATTGCAAAACTCCGTTTATTGCTGCATCCATTGCCTCAGATTGATCAATCTCTTCAACATATTCTTTATTTATCTTATTTAAAACCTCTCCAAATAAATCAATCTTATCATAAATATTTTCTTCAGACGCGGATAAAAAATTTTTAATTAAAAATAAATTCAATAGGATAAAAAAAATTATGATTTTAACTCTTATCATATTAAGACTTTCTCTTTAGGTATTAACTCTGACCACATTTTTTCAAGTTCATAAAACTTTCTTTTTTCAGGATTAAAAATATGAATTATTACATCTATGCCATCAATTAATTTCCAGTCGTTACTTTCACTCCCCTCAATTTTACAATGCTTTAAACCATTCAACTTAAGCTTTTGTAAAACCTGTTCTGAAAGAGCTTGTATGTGTCGAGATGATGTACCGCTAGCAATAATCATATGATCTGCAATTGAGCTTTTATCAGTCAAATCGATACTAACTATATCTAAAGCCTTGTTATTATCTAATGTTTTTAAGATTATTGTTTTTAAATCTGAAATTTTATCCATTAATTAAATTAAGATTATCAAATTTTTCTCAATTTAGAAGATGAAATATTTACCTTTTTAAAGTTAATAAACCTAAGCCCCTTATTAGCCAATTTTTTGTATGATTTTGATTTTAAAGATTTAGATTTATATTTTGTTCTGTCAAAAACTAGGATTTCGCATAATTTAGTGAGTTGACTCCATTTTTCCCACTTGTGAAGATTTATTAAATTATCGGCCCCCATTATAAAATAGATTTTTTTTTTATTATTTTTCTTTTTAAAATATTTAATAAGATCAATTGTTCTATTAGAGTTAATTTCCTTTTCGTAACATTGAATAGATATAAATTTATTTTTTTTATTAATTTTTTTTGCATAATTTATCCTATCATTTAAACTTTTTTTGCTTTTGCTTTTAAATGGATTTTTATTGGTAACTGCCCAATAAACTTTTTCTAATTTAAACTTTTTTTTTGCTTCTTTAGATATTTTTATATGCCCTATGTGGGCTGGATCAAACGTTCCACCCAATATTCCAATTTTTTTTATTATACTTTTCAATTTATTTTCTTATTTGTCCTGAACCATAAACTTCATATTTGTAGGTAACAAGCTCATTTAAACCGACTGGTCCACGTGGAGGTATTTTATTTGTTGAAATACCAACCTCACCACCAAAACCAAACTCCTCTCCATCTGCAAATTGAGTTGAAGAATTGTGAATTGCAATAGAACTTTTTACATTTTTAACAAAAAGCACAGCTTCTGACTTTTTGGAGGTTACGATTGCATCTGTATGCATAGTCCCATACTTATTAATATGATTTATAGCTTCCCAAGTATTTTGGACTACTTTTACAGATATTTTTGGAGCCAAGTATTCTCTTGACCAGTCTGATGGACTAGCTATTTTTAATTTTCCTTTGTAAATTTTTCTGATTTTATCATCAGCATAAATTTCACATCCATTTTTTTGCAAAAAACTTAAAATCGGATTGATAAAAGTTTTAATTATTTTTTCATGAAATAAAACAGTTTCTGTAGCACCACAAATTGATGTATTTCTTAACTTTGCATTATAAATAATTTTTTTTGCCATCTCTAATTTTGCAAATTTATCAATATAAGTATGACATATACCTTCTAAGTGACCTATATACGGTACTGTCGATCTTTTTTGAACCTCTTTAACTAAGTTTTTCCCACCTCTTGGTATTATAACATCAATATACTTGCTCATTTTAGTGAGCATATAAGATACTGATTTTCTACTTTTATTTTCAATTAGTTGAACATAATTAGGATCAACACTATTTCTCTTTAAAGCTTTTTTAAATAAATAGACTAAAATTTTGTTACTATTAAATGCTTCAGATCCACCTTTTAGAATGACTGGATTACCAGATTTAAAACAAAGACTTGAAACATCAGAAGTGACATTGGGCCTACTTTCATAAATTATTCCTATAACACCGATAGGTATTGTAACTTTTTTTATTTTAAGTCCATTAGGTCTTTTCCACATCAAAAGAGTTTTATCTACAGGATCCTTTAAATTCGCAATTTTAACAACTGATTTTTCGATTTGTTTTAATCTTGTTGAGTTTAAAATTAATCTTTCGATCATATTATTTTTAATACCTTTTTTTATCGCATACTTTTGATCTTTTTTATTTTGATATAATATTTTTGTTCTATTTTTTTTTATTAGATTTGCAAAATCGATCAAAACTTTGTTTTTCTTAATTGTTGTTACCGATTTAATAGATGCTTTTTTTGAATTTTTACCAATTTTATCTAAATACTTTTTCATCAGATTTCCACCATATCATCTTTATGAACAACCTCAGATTTCGAAACATATCCTAACAAACTTTGAATTTTATTAGAGTGTTTACCCTTTATTTTTAATATTTCTGAGGATGAAAATGAACTTAGGCCTCTAGCATGTTCCTTCATATTTTTATCTAGTATTTTTATGTGGTCTCCCTTATTAAAATTTCCTTTAATATCAGTTATGCCAGCAGCCAATAAACTTTTACCTTTTTTTAGAGCTGAAATTGCTCCTTCATCTATAATTAAATGACCTTTAGGAGATATCGAGCTCACAATCCATTTTTTTCTCGCATCTAGTTTTGATACCTTAGGCAAAAACCAAGTACAGTTATTTTTTTCTATAATTTTCTTTATTGGTCTTAAATACAAACCATTAGCAATTGCCATGGAACAGCCTGATAATTGACAGACCCTTGCTGCATCAATTTTAGTTTTCATGCCACCCTTACCATAAATATTAACAGTTTTGGTGGCAAAATTTTCTATTTTATAATCAATATCCTGAATTTCCTTTATTAATTTTGCATCTTTAAATAATTTAGGATTTTTATCATGAAGTCCATCTACATCCGATAAAAGTATTAATGAATCAGCATTTGAAATTTGAGCAACTCTTGATGCAAGTCTATCATTATCCCCATATTTTATTTCTGAGGTAGCTATGCTATCATTCTCATTTACAATTGGTACAAAACTCATTTGTAACAAATTATCAATAGTTCTTTTTGCATTAATAGCTCTCCTTCGTTGCTCAGTATCCTCTAGAGTTAAAAGTATCTGAGAGAAATTTATTTTCATTTTATTGAAAATTTTCTTAAATAAATTCATCAACTCAATTTGGCCCACTGATGCAATAGCTTGGCTCTTATCAAGTTTTAAGTTTCTCATAGTTAAATTTAGCTTTTTACAACCCAGGGCGATTGCTCCGGAGCTGACTAAAATTACTTTTTTATTTTGTTTAATTAGTTCTTTTACATCTTTAGAAAACTCTGTAAGCCATTTATTTCTAATATTCATTTTATCATCGATTAGTAAGGATGAACCTATTTTTATAACTATAATTTCTGAATTTTTAAGATACATGTTTCACTAATTTTGATTTTATAAATGATATAAGTTTTTTATCTAAAGTCGATATAGCTATAACTTTCTTTTTTACTTTTTTCTCGAATTCTTTTACTTTGTCATTTAAATTTTTATTATCAATTAAATCTATTTTATTAAAAACAATTAATTCATCTTTTTTAATTAATTCACTGCTATATTTTTTTAATTCGTTTCTTATATTTTTATAATTTTTTACCAAGTTTTCCTCATTTACATCAATTAGGTGTAATAATGTTTTACATCTTTCTATATGCTTTAGAAATTTAATTCCTAAACCAATTCCACTATGTGCGCCTTCAATTAATCCAGGGATATCTGCAAGTGTAATTTCTTTATCATCATATGATGCTACACCTAGATTTGGATTTAGAGTTGTAAACCTGTAATTAGCAATTTTTGGTGTTGCACTAGTAATTGAGGCTAGTAAGCTAGATTTCCCTGCATTAGGCATTCCTATAATACCAATATCAGCAATAGTCTTTAGTTGTAACCATATCCAATATTCTTCACCTTTTGTACCTTTTGTAAATTTCCTTGGAGCTCTATTTGTTGAGGATTTAAATCTTGTATTTCCAAAGCCTCCTTTACCACCACTAGCAGCAACAAATTCTTCATCTTCTTTTTTAAAGTCAAAAATAAGTGTTTTATTGTCTTCCTCAAAAACTTGGGTACCCAATGGAACTTTTAACGATAAATTTTTTCCACCTTTTCCAGTTTGATTTTTTCCTTTTCCATCACCACCTCGTTCTGCTTTAAAATGTTGCTGATAACGATAATCTATTAAAGTATTAAGGTTTCTCTCTGACTTTAGAATTATTGAACCACCTTTACCACCGTCACCACCATCCGGTCCTCCAAATTCTATAAATTTTTCACGTCTGAAACTTGGCGACCCTGATCCTCCATCACCAGCTTTTATAAATATCTTTACTTGATCTAAAAATTTCATAATACAACGTTTTTATTTTTAGTTGTATTGATTAATTGGGTTTTACAGAAACAAAAGTTCTGTCTGATTTACTTTTTTTAAACTTAACTGTTCCTTTTATTTTTGAGAATATCGAATGATCTTTTCCCATGCCAACGTGCTCGCCAGGGAAAATCTTAGTTCCTCTTTGTCTTACAATTATATTACCAGGAATTACTTGCTGACCACCATACTTCTTAACACCTAGCCTTCTGCCGGCGCTGTCTCTTCCATTTCTCGATGATCCACCTGCTTTTTTTGTTGCCATAAATTACCTAATTACTTTGTCTTTGCCTCTTTCTTAATTTCTTTTTTTTTTGTATCTGCAACACTCTCTTTAACTTCAGAAAATACTTTCCCATCTTTTGAGAAAATTTTATTAATCTTAATTAATGAAAATTCCTGTCTGTGTCCATTCTTTCTTCTAGAATTTTTTCTTCTTCTTTTTTTAAAAATTAAAACAGTTCTATTTTTTCCATTCTTTACTAAGTTTGCTTCAACCTTAGCACCATCTATTTTTGGGGATCCAATTTCAGCAGTCTTATCATCTCCATAAGCAAGGACATCTTTAAACTCAATTTTTGGGCTTGTCGATTTTTCATCCAGCCTTTCTACCTTAAGTATTTCTCCAGCTCTTACTTTATACTGTTTACCACCTGTTTTAATTATTGCAAAAGACATATTTACTTTCTAATTTTTATAGGAGCAATATAGTTCTAGACCTATTTTAGTCAAGGCTAATAAACTAAAAATTATCCTTTAAATCTCTTAGTTTTGAAAACTCCGCAAGAGTTTTTGCTCTTAGGAAAATATTGCATTCTAATTCATCTTTAATTGTTGAGGGAATTGTAGGTTCTTTTTTTCTTAACTTTTTTTCAATTTCGATTATTTTTTTTTTTAACATAATATTTTCACTATCATACTTAATACAAAATAATGAATTATTATAAGTATATTCATGACCACAGTAAACCTTAGTACTTGGTGGTAAACTTTTGAATTTAGATAAAGAGTTATACATATCTTCATGCGTTCCCTCAAATACTCTACCACATCCTAAAGAAAAAAGAGTGTCACCAGAAAATAAAATTTCATTCTTATAAAAATAGAAAGCAATATGACCCGATGTATGTCCTGGTATATAAATAATTTTAGCTTCAAAATTTCCCGATTTCCATACTTCGTTGTCAGAAACGGAAATATCTATACCAGGTATTCTATCCTTATCTTTTTTAAAACCCACAATCTCTGACGAATATTTCTTTTTTAATTCATCATTTCCACCAATATGATCAAAATGATGGTGTGTATTTAATATAAATTTTAAATTTAATTTTTTTTTTTCTATAATTTTTATTATTGGATCTGATTCACTAGGATCAATTACAATACTATTTCTATCGCTATCAGTAATTAGATAAGAATAATTATCCTTCAAACATTTTATAATTTCGACATTCATCTATTTTTCAATAATAAAAATTCCGAGTTCTGAAAATAAATTTACATAAAATAAGTTAGGACAATCAATTTTTATTTTTTTTTTGTTACAAAAATTTACAAAGTCTCTTATCGTACACATATGTAAATTAGGTGTGTTATACCATTCATTTGGCAGATTTTCTGTGATAGGCATTTGGCCTTTAAAAAGAAGATTTAATCTGACTCTCCAATGACCAAAATTTGGTATAGATACAATAGCTTTTTTTCCAACTCTCAAGAGTTCATTTATAACATTCTCTGGGTCAAGAAAAGCTTGAAGTGTTTGGCTCAATATCACAAAATCATATGAAGAATTTGGGAATTGCCGTAAATCTTTTTCTGCATCCCCTTCTATTACCGTAAGCCCTTTTGCGATGCATTTTTGAATATTATTTTTAGAAATTTCAAGACCTCTTACATTTTCTGTTATATTTTCAGTTATATATTTCATTAATTCGCCGTCACCGCATCCAACATCTAATACCTTAGAGTTTTTTTTTAATAACTTTGATATTTCAAAAAATTCTTTTTTCATTTTAATTTTTGATATGAGGTTTCTAAAAAATTTTTTACTGCACTAAGAAAATCTGGAACATCCAATAAAAATGAATCGTGCCCTTTATCTGATGTTATTTCTATAAATCCTACATCTTTACTTATTGAGTTCAAAGCTATAACTATATCTCTATTTTCAGATGTTGGATATAACCAGTCAGATGTAAATGAGATGACAAAAAATTTAGAATTTGTTTTTTCAAAAGCTTTAGATAAGTTACCATTGAATTGTTTTGTTAAATCAAAATAATCCATCGCTCTGGTTATATATAAATAACTATTTGCATCAAATCTATCTACAAAAACAGAGCCTTGATATCTTAGATAGCTTTCTATTTGAAAATCAGCATCAAAACCAAATTTTAAATCATCTCTTTCTTGAAGCTTTCTTCCAAATTTTTCTTGTAAACCTTTTTTTGACAAATAAGTGATATGAGCAGCCATCCTCGCAACAGCGAGCCCTTTATCAGGAACTTTTTTATTCTCCACATAAAACCCGTCCATCCAATTATGGTCAGCCATAATTGACTGCCTTCCTAATTCATTTAATGCAATATTTTGTGCAGAATGACTTGCAGTACATGCAATTGGAATTGCAGTATGTGATTTTTCGGGAAAATTTGAGACAAATTGAAGTACCTGCATTCCGCCCATAGAGCCACCAATAACAGAAAATAACTTGTTAATTTTAAAAAAATCTAAGAGGTTATACTGAGCATTAACCATATCATTAATAGTTATTACTGGAAAATTTGTTCCTAAGGGTTTACCGTTATCACCTATATTGCTTGGACCATATGAGCCCATACATCCACCAATAACATTTGCACAAATCACAAAAAATTTATTAGTATCAATTGCTTTACCTGGCCCAAGAGCATAGTTCCACCATCCCTCTTTATTTGTTATTGGGTTTGTACCAGAAGCAAATTGGTCACCTGTTAAAGCATGAAAAATAAGAATTGCATTATCTTTTCTATCATTTAATTTTCCATAAGTTTCATAAGCCAATGGAAAATCTTTGATAGTCTTACCACAATCGAGTTTTAGTGGTTTTTCTACGATAATTTTTTTTACTTTATCAATTTTATTCATTTTTAATATTTGTGAATTGAGAGAGAAAAAAAACTTATTTAGCGGTTTTTTTATCGCGCTCGCAATTCAGTTAAATCAGCGCCCTTTTTATGTACTAAATGATTTTTGTTATGTCAATTTTAAAAAAATATACCTAATTTTGCTATTAAATTTTGTTAATTTATTTATAAGGTTGAACTTATAATTATGAAACAGCTAAAATTTAGAAAAATTGATATAGAAACGTATAAACCCGGAAAATCAAGGATTGGAAATATAAAAAATTTGATCAAACTTTCGGCGAATGAATCTGCACTGGGTTTTAGTTCAAAAATTAAAAAAAACAGCTTCACTAACAAAAAAATAGATAAGTATCCAGA
>CACKBK010000021.1 GCA_902598425.1 uncultured Pelagibacteraceae bacterium
TATCTAACAATTTTCCAACTTTTGAAATAAATTCTCTTTTTTTTCCTCTAATAATTAGTTTCATAACTGGACTTTCTTCATTAATTTTAAGATTATTAAAGTCCTTTGTTTCATTAATTGGTGAGTTATAATTAAGCATTTAATCTTTTATTCTCCTTATCAAGAAAAACTGGATCAGCAACCTGCACATTTATAATTTTATTTTTCATAGGTATAAATAATTTTTTACCCAACATATTTTTTCCACCTTTAACAACACCTAATGCAATTGATTTATTTAAATTTGGACTAAAATAGCTTGAGGTAATATGTCCAAGCATCTCTACAGGTTTTTTTGAAACATCAGCAACAATTTGAGCACCTTCCTCTAAAACTTCCCTTGGATCCTCCGTTACTATCCCAACCAGTTGTTTTCTATCTTCTTTAATTGTATCTGATCTATAAAGCGATCTTTTGCCTATAAAATCATATTTCTTCTTACTGACTATCCAATCCATTTGAAGATCTATAGGAGTTAATGTTGCATCAGTATCTTGTCCTACAATTATAAAACCTTTTTCCGCTCTCAAAAGGTGCATAGTTTCGGTTCCATAAGGAGTGATGTTAAACTCTTTTCCAGCATCCATACATTTTTCCCAAACAGATTTACCAAAATTTGCTTGAATATTGATCTCATAACTCTGTTCGCCAGTGAAACTAATCCTCATTACTCGACATTTAATATTATCAATTTTTGCATTTTTGAATGACATGTGTGGAAACTCTTCATCTGATAAATCCAAATCAGGTATAACTTTTTTAACAATTTTTTTACTATTAGGTCCACAAACACTAATGGTAGCAAAATGATCAGTTACTGAAGTTAAATATACATCAAGTTCAGGCCATTCTGTTTGAAGATAGTCTTCCAATTTTCCCAGAACTGTAGCTGCGCCACCAGTGGTAGTAGTCATTATATAATGGTTCTCATCAAGACGTGTAGTAACACCGTCATCATAAACCATTCCATCTTCATTTAACATTAAACCATATCTACATTTTCCAATTGCGAGTTTTGACCAAGCATTTGTATAAACCCTATTTAAAAATTCAGAGGCATCAGAACCTTGGATATCAATTTTACCTAATGTAGATGCATCTAATATTCCAGCACCATCTCTAGCAGCTTTACTTTCTCTTTGAACTGCATCAAACATGCTTTCACCTTTTTTTGGGTAATACCATGCTCTCTTCCATTGACCTACATTTTCAAATTCTGCATTATTATCAACATGCCAATCGTGCATCGGAGTTTTTCTAAATATGTCAAAAAATTCACCAACATTTCTTCCAACAATAGTTCCAAAAGTTAAAGGAGTATAAGGTGGTCTAAATGTTGTTGTTCCTAAATCTGACATTTTAACTCCACTAGTGTCAGATATAATTCCCAAAGCGTGCATATTTCCAAGTTTACCTTGATCAGTTCCCATACCAGTTGTTGTGTAACGCTTCACATGTTCTATTGATCTAAATCCTTCTCTAAGAGCTAACTTAATATCCTTAGCTGTAGCGTCATTCTGGAAATCAACAAATGGTTTACATTTACCAATTGCTTTATCAGATGGTAAAAGCCATATATTCTTTTTTAATATTTCCTTAGTAGAATTTATTTTTAAGTCTTCAAAACTAGTTTTGTCAATTCCAAGAAAATTTTTTATATTTTGGTTAAAATTTTTAATAATTGTATTTAAATCAAATTCTCCATTACATGAACCAATGCTTATCTGATCTGATGGATATTTACTTGGAATAAAAACATTATCTTCATTATCAAATTTGAGTTTTCCACCAGACTGAGTAAATAAATGAACTGCTGGCGTCCATCCACCGGAAATTCCTAGGCAATCACATTTAATTTTTACTTTTGATCCAGTAACCGATTGACCATCTTTTGAAAGTTTCATAATTGAAACTTCTTTAATTCTTCTATATCCGGAGGTATCAACGATAGTGTAGGAATTATATATTTTTATACCTATTTTCTCTGCGTGATTTGTTATTTCAGAATTTACTTTTTCCCTAATATCAATAATTGCATTTATTTTAATTCCCTTATTAAATAAAGATATGGCTGTTTCGTAAGCACTATCATTATTAGTAAATAAAATATTTTCTTTACCACAAACTACTCCATAATAATCAGAATATTTTTTAATTGCTGATGAGAGAATAATACCTGGTCTATCATTATTATTAAATATGAGTGGTCTTTCAATAGAGCCAGTTGCTGCAATTACCTTCTTTGCCCTAATTTTTAGTAATCTTTGTCTAATTTTGTCTTTCTTCTTATTTAATGGCAAATGATCAGTTAAATTTTCTCTAGCTAATAAAAAATTATAGCCATGATAAGCTGCAACACTGGTTCGTGTTTTAATTTCTAAATTTTTGATATTTTTAAGTTTGGAAATTTCTTTTTCTAACCATTTAGAAGAATATTGATTATTGATTTTATTAAACTCTGAACTTTGATAAATAGTTGTTCCACCTAAATGAGGTTTTTCATCTAATAATAATGTTTTATAATTATTTTCAGCTGATGTTTTTGCAGCCATTATTCCTGAAATACCTCCACCTATAACTAAAACATCGCAATGAATATATTTGTGTTCATATAAATCTGGATCTGGTTTTGTTGGTGACTTACCTAATCCAGCAGATTTTCTAATAAAGTATTCGTATTTCTCCCAAAAACTTGCTGGCCACATAAAAGTTTTATAATAAAAGCCAGCTGGTAGGAGAGGCGATAAAATATTATTTATACCACCAATATCAAAATTTACATTAGGCCAACAGTTTTGACTTGATGCTTCAAGACCGTCATATATTTCAATTTCAGTAGCTCTGACATTTGGTTCAGTATAAGCAGTATTTCCATTTATCTGCACAATCGCATTAGGCTCTTCTGAGCCTGCTGTCATTATACCTCGCGGTCTATGGTATTTAAAACTACGAGCTACTAAATGAATACCGTTAGCAATTAAAGCTGAAGCTAGTGTATCGCCTTTAAAACCGTAATATGTTTTACCGTCAAATTTAAATGAAACTCTTGTAGTTTCATCAATAAAATTACTTGAATTAATTCTTAAATTTTTTGGCATACAATTATTTTATAGGTGGTTTTTCTCCCATTTTATATACTGCGTGTATTTGATCATTTGTGGTATCTCTGACCATATTAAACCATTTTCTACAACCATGCACATGTACCCATCTCTCAAATTGAATACCTTTAATATTTTTTCGCATAAATAAATATTCTGCCCACTGGTCGTCACTAAGTTCTGTTGGTTGTTTTGGTCTTTCTATATGAGCTTCGCCACCTGCTTTAAATTCGCTTTGTTCTCTTTCACCGCAATAAGGACAATTAATTATAAACATTAGTGAGCAACTGCAGCAGCTCCATGTTCATCAACAAGATCTCCACTTACAAATCTATTTATATTGAACGCTGCATTTAATTTATGAGGTTCATCATTTGCAATTGTATGAGCAAATAAATCTCCAGATCCAGGTGTTGCTTTAAATCCACCTGTACCCCAACCACAATTAAAGTATAAACCTTTAATAGAAGTTTTACTTATTATTGGACTTGCATCAGGACAAATATCAACAATACCACCCCATTGCCTCAACATCCTCATTCGACTAAAAATTGGGTAGAGTTCAAGAATTGCATGCAATGTTCCTTCTACAATATCATGACTACCTTTTTGAGAATAAGAAACATAGTCATCTGTTCCAGCGCCTATAACTAATTCACCTTTGTCAGATTGACTTAAGTATGCATGTACTGCATTTGACATTACAACAGTATCAATAATTGGTTTGACTGGCTCCGAAACAAGTGCTTGCAAAGGTTTGCTTTCTAAAGGAAGTTTTAGGCCTGCCATGTTTGCTATAACACTTGAATGCCCCGCAGCAACTACACCAATTTTTTTTGTTTTTATAAATCCTTTTGTAGTTTCTAGTCCTTCAACTGTATCTCCATTTCTTTTAATACCTTTAACTTCACAATTTTGAATTATATCCACTCCCATTTCATCAGCACCTCTTGCATAACCCCAGGCAACAGCATCATGCCTAGCTGTACCCGCTCTTTTTTGAAGTGTTCCACCTAATACTGGATATCTTATATTTGGTGAAGTATTTATAATTGGACAAAATTTTTTGACTTCTTCAGTTGATAGCCAAACCGCATCTACTCCATTTAATCTGTTAGCATGTGTTCTTCTTTTTAAATCCCTTACATCTTGAAGGTTATGTGCTAAATTCATAACACCTCTTTGACTAAACATTACATTATAATTTAATTCTTGTGAAAGACCTTCCCATATTTTTAAAGCATGATCGTATAATCCTGCACTAGCATCCCAAAGATAATTAGATCTAATTATTGTAGTATTTCTTCCAGTATTACCACCACCAATCCAACCTTTTTCTAAAACAGCTATATTTCTCATGTTATGTTTTTTGGCTAGATAGTAAGCTGTAGCTAAACCATGACCGCCACCCCCAACAATGATTGCGTCGTACTCTTTTTTTGGCTCGGGATCTCTCCATGCTCTTTGCCAATTTTCATGATCAGTTAGAGCATTTTTAAATAATGAGAAAATCGAATATTTATTTTTCATAATTTTAGGTGAAAATACTTGATTAATATTGAATATTCAATGATTTCAAGTTACACATTTAGCACGGAAGGATGGGTGAGCTGGTTTAAACCAGCGGTTTGCTAAACCGCCGTACGCTTGAAAAGGTGTACCGAGGGTTCGAATCCCTCTCCTTCCGCCATTAATTTTTAATATAAAGGCATATCTTTGAAAAAATTAAGCATTTTTATAGGTCTTTTTTCCACAACGAATCTATACACATTATAATTCTCCAACACTCTCTGAACGTAGTTTCTTGTCTCCTTAAATTTAATTAGTTCTATCCAGTCAACATAATCAATCTGATTTTTTTGAGGATTTTTATTTAATCGCTTCCAGTACTTAACTCTTTTTGGTCCAGCATTGTAGGCAGCTATAGCAAAAGGGTATGATCCATCGTACTCTAGAATCAGTCCAGCAATATAATGTGAGCCTAAATTTATATTATATTCTGGATCTGTTGTTAGTCTTGATTTTGAATAAGGTAACTTTGCTTGTTTGGCTACTAACTTAGCAGTGTAGGTCATTAATTGCATTAAACCTCTTGCACCGGCTGAACTGTTTGCCTTCATATCAAACTCACTTTCTTGTCTAATTATTGATAAAATAAAAGGTGTTTCAGGTATTTTTCTCCCATTAATTATTTTTGGAGTTCCTATAATAGGATAGTTATAATTATTCAAAAATCTTTTTTCGTAAGATGCTATTTTTGCTATTTGAATAGCAAAATCGTATCTTGAAATATTTGTTGCAAGTTCTGCAGCTAAAATTTCACTTCCTTTTTCAATATCATCTAAAGCTAAATGCCTTAATATGTGTTTTGTATATTTATCTTTATTAAGTTCATTCAGAAGGTAAATTACTTTGACTAACCCCTTATTCTCAAATTTTTTTTTATAATCTTTATCTACAACTTGCTCCAAATCTAACTCGAAAGTTTTTTCAGGATTTATTTTTAAAAAAGCAAGCTGTCCATAGTAAGTAGTTAAATATTTAGAGGCTTCCTGATACCATTTATTCTGTAAATCTTTGCTACCCATCTTTTCGTAGGATCTGCCCAACCAATATGCCCCTCTAGCCAAACTTATTGGATAACCGACGTTATTATAAAAATTATCAAAATGTTCTACAGCTAAAATTGGATCATTTAAAAAACTTAGCGCAATCCAACCACTCATCCATTCTGCAGCTGCATACTCTGGTCCTTCTACCATTGAATGTTTGCTTACAACTTTATAAGCTAACTCATATTTTTTTTTATAAATTAAAGATCTTCCTATTATTTCTCTTTCCTTCCACCACTTTTCAGGTCTTACTAGGTAAATTTTGTTATTTGGAACTTTTAATAAAATTTCAAGAGAAGAGTCGACTCTGCCTCTTTTTCTACGCCACTTCAGTCTATCATAATTTAATCCTGAGTCATTTTTAAGTCTATCAGGGACTTTTGCAATAGCATTATCCACTCCATATGATTTACTCATTAATAGCTGTCTTGCTGTGTATAGTAATTGTTCTTCTTTTGGCAAATATCGTAACATTCTTTTTAAGTCCCAATATTTATTCTCCCAAGCTAAATATTTAGCTCTTTTAATATAATCTTCACTATTTAAATATTTCTTATATTTTTTTCTAAAAAATCTTAAATCTGATTTGCTTAATTCAGCTTTTTCAAAACCTTTTTTTATTAAATTAATTCCTTTTGCACTTTCACCATTTATTATGTAACTCTCTCCAAGTATCATCTCACCAAAACCACTTAACGGCCCTTCCTCAGAAAATTTTTTAATAATCTTTTTAGGTGATACCTTTTCAGTTGATAATTTATGTTCTGATAAATATTTTATCCTACCAATTCTTGGGTAGTCAGGATTTTTATCTATGAATTGTTGGTAGTCATAATAACTTGCATTATTTCTATTTGTTAAAAGATGTCTCCATTGAATAAAGCTATAAATATCATTGTTTCTTGTTTTCTTAGCTAAGCTTAATGCATTGGGCCAGTTACCTTTTTGCATTGCATTAATTGCTTTGGCAGCTAATTCAAACTCTTTTTTTGAAAAATATTTTGATTTTTTTGCAACCTTTTCTATTGTTTTTTGAACTATTTTTGGCTTATTTTTTGGAACAATAATTGCTAATTTAGTAATTTTTTTATTTTCAACTATTTCTTCTTTTTCATCTTTTTTCTTAACTTCCTTTACCAAAATAGGCTTTTCAAGAGGTTTAATAATATTTATTGAAATTTTTTTTTCTTTTAACTCAGGATTTAGAGTAGGTTTTTTTAAAGGAATAATAACATTTTCTTGTGAACTTACATATGTGGTAGCTAAAAACCAAAATAGGATAGTCAGTAAAAATAAATTTTTTTTCATAATTTTTTGTAAATGAATCTATAATTTATGTTATAAGTATTTATGTTTAAAGGTTCAAATGTTGCTTTAATTACTCCGTTTAAAAATAATAAGCTTGATATTGAAGCTTATATAAAAATTATACATTTTCACTTAGAAAATGGTACCAATGGTTTAGTTCCTGCTGGAACAACAGGGGAGTCACCAACTTTAGACCATGATGAACACCAGAAAGTTATTGAATTATGTATAAAAGAAGCAAAAGGTAAAATTCCTGTTATTGCAGGCACAGGATCAAATTCAACAGATGAGGCAATATCTTTAACGAAGCATGCTGAGAAAATGGGTGCAGATGGAGTTTTGGTTGTTACCCCTTATTACAATAAACCAACACAAGAGGGTTTATATCAGCATTATAAAGCTATCAATGATAACACAAGCCTTCCAATTATTATTTACAATATACCAAGTAGATGTGTAATAGATATGTCAGTAGATACAATGGCTAGATTATTTGAACTAAAAAATATAGCAGGTGTAAAAGATGCTACTGGAGATCTTAATAGACTAGATGAAACAATAAAGAAACTTGGACCTGATTTTATCCAGCTAACAGGTGAGGATGGACTTGCATTTGAGTTTAACAAAAGAGGCGGGGTCGGAATTATTTCGGTCACAGCAAATATTGCACCAAAATTATGTTCAGATATGCAAAAATATTCAAAATCAAAATCAGATAATGAAATTAAAGAAGCTGAAAGAATAGATCAAATTTTACAGCCATTACATAAATCATTATTTATTGAAAGCAATCCAGCACCCGCAAAGTATGCAGCAAAACTTCTAGGCCTTTGTAATGATGAAATTAGACTTCCTTTAGTTAATATTCAAAAAGATACAGAAGAAAAAGTCAAAAAGGCTTTAATATCAGCTAAATTAATTAGTTAATGAAAAAAAAAACCAGTGTTGGTTTAAAGATAATTTCAATTAATAGAAAAGCAAGTTTTAATTATTTCTTTGAAAGTGTTTATGAGGCTGGAATTGTTTTAAAAGGATCTGAAATAAAATCTATAAGATTAGGCAAAATTAATATTGCTGATTCATATGCAATTGAAAGACGTGGCGAAATCTACCTTATGAACTCACATATTCCATTATATAAAAATGCTAGCTATTCAAATCATAATCCAACAGATGATAGAAAACTTTTATTAAACAAAAGAGAAATTAATAAACTTATTGGGAAGATCAACAGAGAAGGTTTCACAATAATACCCACTAAAATTTATTTTAAAAAAGGAAAAGCAAAAATCGAAATAGCCGTTGCAAAAGGAAAAAAACAATACGATAAAAGACAAGCTAAAAAAAATAAAGATTGGCAGAGAGATAAAGCTAGATATGTTAGAAAAACAAGCTAATACTGTTTTTTTAGGTATTGGATCAAATTTAGGAAATAAAAAAAACAATATAAATAAAGCTAAATTGTTTCTTCAAGAAAAAAATAATTTAATGATCGAGAAATCTTCAAATTTTTATAAAACCAAATCATGGCCTGACCCCAAAAAACCAGAATACTTAAATATTGTTCTCAAAATTAAAACTAATTTAGCACCTTTAAATCTATTTCATTTTATAAAGAAAATTGAAAAAAAATTAGGTAGAAAAATCTCAGAAAAAAACTCACCAAGAGAATGCGATATAGATATACTAGATTATGACCATAAATGCTTAAAATTGGATTGCGAAGGTGATAAAATAATTATTCCACATCCAAGGTTACATAAAAGGAATTTTGTTTTAATTCCACTTTATGAGATATCTAAAAAATGGACACATCCGAAATACAAGTTAAATATATCCCAATTATTAAAGCAAATTGACACGATTGACTTAAGATCTATTACAGTTGAATAAAAAAAATGATATAAGTTAGTATGTTAAAATCAAATGATTTAATAAATAAAGTAAAATCATACAATAAGTTTTTGAACCCTGAAACTTTGGATAAGGCATATAATTTTGCAGTAAAGGCTCATGAAAATCAAAAACGACACTCAGGCGACCCTTATGTTATACATCCAGTTGCTGTAGCTAATATATTAACAGAATTAAAATTAGATAGTGCAACTATAGCTACTGGACTACTTCATGATACAATAGAAGACACGCATGCTACTTATCAAACTATTAAACAGGAATTTGGTCAAGAAGTTGCTGATCTTGTCGAGGGTGTAACTAAAATTTCTGAGTTAGAAAATCAAGCTAAAGCAAATTCAAGAGCTGAGAATTTTAGAAAATTAATCATTGCAACTTCAAAAGATATTAGAGTATTGCTTGTAAAAATTGCTGACAGACTTCACAACATGCGAACAATTCATTCAATTGATAAACAAGAAAAAAAAGAGAGAATTGCAAGAGAAACTATGGAAATATATTCTCCCCTAGCAGATAGAATGGGCATGAATAGAATAAGGGATGAATTGGAGGATCTTTCATTTGAAGTTCTTAATCCTAAAGCTAGAAAACTAATCAAAGATAGACTTGATAAAATAAAGGAAAATAACTTAATAAGTTTTAATTCTGTTGCAGATGAATTTACTAAACTATTAAATGAAAATGACTTATCAGCAACTATTTACGGAAGAGAAAAAACTCCTTTTTCTCTTTGGAGAAAAATGCAAAGCAAAAGAATATCTCTTGAGCAAATAACTGACATTATGGGTTTTAGAATAATTTTAAATGATATTTCTTCATGTTATAAATCGCTTGGGATATTTCATAACAAATGGAATTGTATACCGGGAAGATTTAAAGATTATATTTCTTCACCAAAAATAAATAAATATCAATCTTTACATACTGCAATAATAGGTCCAAATAAAAGACCTATAGAAATTCAGCTAAGAACAATGCAAATGCATGAATTTGCTCAAAGGGGAATAGCATCTCATTGGAAATACAAATCATCTGAAAAATTTAATTCATTAACATGGAAGGAATATGATTGGTTAGCTGATTTAGTAGAGATAATTGAAAAAAATGAAAATCCAGAAGATTTTTATGAATACACTAAATTACAAATGTTCCAAGAAAATGTATTTTGTTTTACTCCAAAAGGATCGGTTATAAAATTACCTAAAAATGCTACACCAATAGATTTTGCTTATGCTGTTCATACACAAGTTGGTGATACAGCAATTGGATCAGAAATAAATGGTAAAGAGTCACCCTTACAATCAATATTAAGAAATGGAGACGTAGTGAAGATAATTACATCAAAAAAAGTTTCACCCTCACTTCATTGGTTATCCTTGACTAAAACGGGAAAGGCACGTGCAGCAATTAGAAGGTATTGGCAATATAGAGAGAATTCTAAATTATCTAAATCTAAAAAATACAATACAACACTATGGATATCATTACCTGATCAGCCTGGAAAGTTAGGAGATGTTACCACTATGATAGGTATAAATAATGTAAATATTTCCAGCGTTGAGATGGTAGAAAAAACTAAAAAAACTATAAATTTTAGATTTAATCTTATTATTCATGATTTGAAAAACTTTACAAAACTTATTAGTGAGTTAAAACAAAAAGAATATAACTTTAAAATTATAAGACATAAAAATAAAAAATATGCTTTCATCAAAAGACTCTTTGGCGGTTTTAAAAAAAACTAGAGCTCTTTTGGAAGGTCATTTTGTATTATCTTCAGGTCTACATTCATCAAAATATGTTCAATGTGCAAAACTATTGAGCAAACCCAGTTTAGCTTCAAAAATATGCCTCTCTTTAGCAAAAAAAATAAGAAAAGAATTTAAGAAAATAGACATTATATTATCACCAGCTATGGGCGGTATAGTTATTGGATATGAAATAGGTAGATTGTTAAATAAAGAAACAATCTTTTGTGAAAGAGTAAATAAAAAGTTTCAATTAAGAAGAGGTTTTTCAATTAAACCTAAATCAAAGGTTCTTATAGTTGAAGATGTAATAACGACAGGCAAATCCAGTTTAGAATGCACTAAATTAATTAAAAAATTTAAATCTAATAATATTGGCTTTGCTTGTATTATAGATCGATCAGAGAAAAAAACTTTAAAAATAAAAAATAAAAAAATCGTATCACAAATTAAAATTAACATTCCGACATACAAAAAAAAAAATATACCTCCTTTTCTCAAAAAAATTCCAATAACAAGACCGGGAAGTAGAAATTTAAAATGATACGTCTTGGTGTAAATATTGATCATGTAGCAACCCTGAGGAATGCAAGAGGCGAAGATCATCCAAATATTTTAAATGCAGCAAAATTTGTGATGAAAAACGGAGCTGATTTAATAACAATACATTTAAGAGAAGATCGCCGTCATATAAAAGATAATGATCTTAAAATATTATCTAAATTTAAATCAATCCCTATCAATCTCGAGATGGCTTGTAATAAAAAAATGTTGAATATTGCTCTAAAAGCAAAACCTTCATATGTTTGTATAGTTCCAGAAAAAAGAATAGAAATCACAACAGAAGGAGGGCTTAATCTTAAAAAAAATTTTCAGGCATTAAAAGCAAACATTAATATTTTAAATAAAAAAAAAATAAGAACAAGTTTGTTTATAAATCCAAAAATTCAAGATATTAAATTATCTAAACTAATTGGAGCTAAATGTATTGAAATTCACACAGGCACAATCTCAAGAAAAATAAAATCTAAAA
>CACKBK010000022.1 GCA_902598425.1 uncultured Pelagibacteraceae bacterium
AATATTTCGATGCGCTTGCTCTTTCACCATTATGAATTGTTACATCATACATTCCAAACCCCTCCTGATATTCTCCATTCATATCATTATTAATATGGTATCCAGCCTCCTCGGCTGAATTTAAAAAAGCTTTAAATAAGGGATTTTTATTTTTTGATTGATTTACTGGAAGAATTCCTTTTCCACCTCTAAATTCATTTTCTCCACCAGACCAAGTTTCAATTTTTTTAAAATAAGGCAGTACTTTTTCATAACTCCACTTTTTAAGTCCAAAAGACTCCCATCTATCAAAATCATTTTTATTTCCTCTTACATAAACCATACCATTGTGTGCTGAGCAACCTCCAATCATTTTACCTCTTGGGCAAAATAATCTTCTGTTGTTTAAATATGGCTCAGGTTCTGAATAATATTTATAATTGTATTTTGGATCATGCATAGCATACAGAATTGCTAGTGGCATATTTACCTTCCAAATATCACTTTCATGACCCGCTTCAAAAATAGCTACTTTATTTTGTGTATTTTCAGATAATCTATTTGCTAAAACACATCCAGCTGTACCAGCTCCAATTACTAAATAATCAAATTTCAAAATGTTATCTCTATTTTGGGTGATCACCCTTTATAAATTCGCTTTAATCATTTTTAATTTTTATAATCGGGCTCTTCTTTATCCAAAATTAATCTTATTTGATCCAGATGAGCTCTTCCAAGATCCGATGGATAGTTTGCCCATTCATGGGCAGTTTTCTCTGCGACTTCATCAGAAGCAACATTTAACTCCTTACCAGTCGCTAAAGCTGTTAAATATGTTTCAGCAGATTTTTCAAAATAATATAGCTCATCAAATCCTTCCGAAACAGTTTTACCAGTTGTTAGAATCCCATGATTTGCCATCAACAAATTTTGTTTATTTCCTAAAGCAGTTGCCATTTTTAATGACTCTTCCTCAAAACCCATACCCCCATACTCATCATATAAAGATACTCTATTATAAAACCTCATAGTATTTTGGTCTATTGGAGGAAGAGTAGGGTCTTTAAGAGTAGATAGTGCAGTTGCATATTTTGAGTGCACATGAAAAATGCATTTCGCATGAGGAACTTTTTGATGAATTGTACCGTGAATACTTATAGCTGTTGCATCAACAATATCTGGTTTAGTTTTTAAATCCTCAATATTATTTTTTGTCACTAAAATTAAGTCGCTAGCTTTAATTTGACTAAAATGAATACCAGCTTTATTTACATAAAATTCATTAGATTTTCCAGGCACACATGCACTGAAATGATTTGCAACTCCTTCATTCATGTTTAATCTTGCAGTCCATCTAAAAGTTGCTGCCAAATCTTTTTGTAATTCAGTTATTTTCATTATAATAAAAATGAATTATATTAGATTATATTAATATGAACAATAAAGTTTTTATAACTTGTGCTGTTACAGGATCCGGCGATACTGCTAGCAAACATCCAGATTTGCCCAAAACACCAGAGCAAATTGCAAAAGCATCAATAGAGGCGGCAAAAGCAGGTGCTGCAATTGCACATATTCATGTTAGAGAAAAGGATGGAACTCCAAGTAGAAAACCAGAATTATACAAAGAAGTAGTTGATAGAATACGATCAAGTGGCACCGATGTGATATTGAATTTAACTACTGGAATGGGTGGTGACCTTGATATTGGACAAGGCAACAATCCCCTAGAATTTGGACCAATGACAGATATGGCAAATGTGATGGAAAGAATTTCAAGTGTTGAACAATTTCTTCCAGAAATATGTACATTAGATGCTGGGACTTTAAATTTTGGAGACAGTTCGGTAATTACGGTTAACACTCCAAACGATTTAAGAAAAGCTGCAAAAAAATTAAAAGAGATTAAAGTAAAACCAGAAATAGAGGCATTTGATCTAGGTAATATGTGGTTTGGATCACAACTATATAAAGAAGGGTTATTAAGCGATCCTCCAATGTTTCAAATGTGTCTTGGAATTCCATGGGGAGCACCTGCAACAACTTTAGCAATGCAAGCGATGAAAGATGTAATGCCAAAAGAAGCAGTATGGTCTGGATTTGCTATTTCAAAAAATGAAATGCCTTTCGTTGCCCAAACAGTTTTGATGGGTGGTAATCCGCGTGTTGGGCTAGAAGATAACTTGTACCTTTCAAAAGGTAAACTTGCAACAAATGCTCAATTAGTTGAAAAAGCTATAAGAATAGTAGATGAGTTAGGTTATTCGATAATGACACCATCTGAGACAAGAGAAAAGTTAAAACTTGTTAAACACAAGTAATGTCCAGTTTAAAAAAGGTTGCAGTTATAGGGACTGGCGTAATCGGAACAGGGTGGATAATTCGTTTTTTGGCACATAACAAAATTGTTTATGCATTCGATAAAGATATTAATTTAAAAAAAAAATTAATTATCGAAATAAAAAGAGCTTGGCCTCACACAAAAAAACTTTTTAATAAAAAAAAATTAAATCTTAAAAATTTTAAATATTTTACATCTATTAAAGAAACATTAAAAAATGCTGATTTTATTCAAGAATGTGCAACTGAAAACTATTCTTTGAAAACTAATTTAATTAGAATTATTGGAAAATATGCTAAAGTTAATGCAATTATCTCATCAAGCTCATCAGGATTACTCCCTACAAGAATTTTTTCAAAGTGTAAAAATGCTGAGAGAGGAATAATAGGACATCCATTTAATCCAGTTTATTTACTTCCTGCTTTAGAAATTGTGCCTGGTAAAAAAACATCAAAGGCGATTTTGAAAAAAGCTAATAGATTTTATAAATCAATCTCAATGAACCCAATAATGGTTAAGCATGAACTACCAGGTTATTTATCGGACAGATTACAAGAAGCTTTATGGAGAGAGGGACTTCATATTATAAATGAAGGTCACGCAAATACTGAGGATCTAGATAGGGCCATTGAGGATGGACCAGGTCTTAGATGGTCATTAATGGGAACTTTTTTAACTTTTCATTTAGCAGGCGGCAAAAAAGGAATGAAGCATATGCTTGATCAATTTGGACCTGCATTAAAGCTTCCTTGGACCAAACTAAAATCACCAACTTTAACAAAAAAACTTGTTAATCGATTGGTGAATGGAACAAAAAAACAATCTAAAGGAAAATCAGTAGCAAAAATTTCCAATATTAGAGACAAATATTTAGTTGATTTATTAAAACTTAGAAAAAAATATGAGAGAAAAATTAGAAACTAGTCCAGCCTCGTAGCATTACCATCAACACCGATAACTTGACCAGAAATTCTTTTTGCATCATCTGAAATCAAGAAGCTACACATATTTCCAATATCTTCTTCATAAATCCAACTATTAATAGATGCCATTGAAATAAAATCCCTCTCAATATATTTTTTTGAAATCTTTAAAAATTTTGCTTTATCCCTTATCACTCTTACCATTCGATCACCTTTGATTGTTCCAGGGCATATTGCGTTTACTCTAATTTTAAACTTCCCAAGCTCCATAGCTAAAGTTTTGGTTATGCCAATAACAGCCCATTTACTTGCTGCATAAGGTGATCTGAGTGGGAAACCCATGATACCTGCTCCAGAGGACATGTTTATAATTGATCCTCCATTATTCTTTTTTAGCATTGGAATTGCAAGCTTAGTAAAATAGAAATGGCTTATTACATTTATCTTTAAAGTTTTTTCCCAGTGTTTTGAGGTTAATTTTTCAATTGTACCTGTTGGACCTGCAACTCCAACATTATTTATCAAACAGTCTAATTTTTTCGTTTTTTTTAAAATTTTTTTAAATAATTCGTTCACGTCTATTTCATTTGATGCATCACAGTTATAAACAAATAATTTTTTATTATTAAGATGATGTTTTTTAATTTTGGCAATATATTTTGTTTCAATATCACAAATATAAACTGTTGCACCTTTAGATAGACAAATTTTAGCAGTTGCCCAACCAATACCTGAGGCTCCAGCTGATATTAAAATTTTTTTCCCATTTAGTGATTTATTCATAATTTTCTAAAAAAAAGGCCCTTATAAAAAGGGCCTTTAATTTTAAAGTTTTAAAAGTGTTATTTTAACCAAGGCTTCCACTTATCTGGATTATTGTCTAACCACTCTGCAACAACTTCTTTTACAGGTCTTTTCTTAATATCAACTTCAACTAACATTTTAGCTTGATCAATATTTTGTAAAGACATGTTCTCAAAGAATTTTTTTGCATCAGCATGCTCTGCTTTTGCAAAAGTAGCTGGATTACCATAGTTCATTGTATAATCCTTTGCCCAACCAGTTGCTGGCCACCCTTTTGTTCCACAGTCTTTCCAATTGTTTGCTTCAGTAAATGTATCAGGGTTACAAACTTTGTGTTCTGGAAGTTGAACTCCTACCATCTCATATTGACCAAAAAACCAATGTGGTGACCATAGATATAACAAGAAAGGTTCTTTTCTCATATAAGCAGCTTTTGCTTCTGCAATAGCAGCCGCTTCTGTTCCAAGTTCATCTGCTTGGAAATCAATCCCTAAAAGATCAAGTCTTTTTTGATCATGACAGTTCCAACCAGCCACAGGACAACCGATCAATCTACCTCTGTCTCCAGTTTCGATAGTTGCAAATTTAGCTTTATGTTTGTTTAAATCTTTCCAAGTTTTAATACCCAGTTCATCAGCAGCATATTTTGGTATCCAGTAGTCTGACATACCAATTATTCCTGCTGTACCTAGTAAATCTACGGATCCATCTCCACTGTAAGATCCAACAACTTTACCTTCGTAAATAAGATCTTCATTTAACATAACCGAATCTGCCTCAGCATAACTTGGCCAGCTCTCGCATGCAAAATCAAGTTCTCCAGCTGCAATAGCTTCCCATAAACCTGTTCCCGATGGAAATACTGTTTGTTTTATTTTATATCCATATTCTCTTTCAAGAATTGCCACAGCTACCTCACAGGTAATTATACCACCTGTCCAGTCAGCAATAGCAGCGTGTAGTCTTTTAGCAGCATTTGCTTGCCCCAAACTACCCACTAGTAGCACTAAAGATAAAATTAGCGCCGATATTGTTTTAGTTAGTTTCATTAAGCTTCCTCCCTTAAATTTAAAAAGGTATTGTAATTCAAAAGTTATGTCGATGTAAACCGCACAAAAAATGGCTTAATTTATAAGTAAATTGCTTTTACTTTAAAGACCTAGCGCTTGTCTTTGTTTTTTTGTCCATGCAAGAGTAATTCTATCTATAATTATTGCAAGAAGCACAATACCAATACCAGCAGCTAGACCTCTTCCAGTATCAGATCGAGCCAAACCATTAAATACTTCTAATCCAAGGCCCTTACCTCCAATAAGCGGGGTTACAATTTGCATTGCAAAAGCCATTATAACAGTTTGGTTAAATCCAATTACTAAACTTGGAACTGCTAATGGAAATTTAACTTTACCCAAAGTTTGAATAAGTGTGCCTCCAAATGATCTTGACACTTCTGAATAGGTACCTGACACTTGTGTTAAACCAAGTGATGTAAGTCTTATTATTGGTGGTATAGAATAAATCACAGTTGCTAAAACAGCAGACACAATACCTCCTCCAAAAAACATAAGCACAGGAATTAAGTAACAAAAATAAGGTAGTGTTTGCATTGCATCTAGTACAACATTTTGAATATTTCTAAATCTTTCATTGTAAGAGGCTATTATTCCGAGTGGAACACCAATAACAAAACATAAAGCAACTGAAACTAAAACTGAGGATAAGGTTATCATTGATTGAGACCAAATCCCACAGGCTCCAATAAAAAGTAAAAGCAATGCAGTTATAATTGCAAATCTTATACCAACAGTGATATATCCTAATGCTACAAAGACAGCCATAGTATACCACCAAGGTATATGTGTTAAGAAAACATCTAACGGACGCAGTAAATTAAGATATACGAATGCTCTTAAACTTTTCGTAAAACCTATAAAACCTGGATTAACAGTAAGACTTTCCACAGCATTTGTGATTGGTTGCCTAATAGAAAGTCTCCATTCTTCAGGAAATGAACCAATTTTAAAAAAGTATGCATCAATTACAATTATTACGAAAAAAATCATAAATGAGGGAATTATGTAATATCTTTTACTTATAAACTCTCCGATGTCGTCAGCGGACACTTTGTTAAATATTGATATTAATGATTTAAACAAGTAGGCAATTAGGTTTGTTATAAATACACAAATATATTTCATTAGATAATGCATTATACTTAATGGCTTTTCTAAAAGCCTTGCAATTTTGTACTTCGCCCAATTCTGAGGAAGTAAATAAAATTTTTGTACGTCTGATGGTAGGCTTACTTTATTTTTACTAAATGCCATACTAAATCTATCAAACATTATAGCCATAAATAAAATACAAAGTCCTCCTTCCATTGCCCAACCAACATCTAATCTTCTGATAGCCTGCCATACTTGGCCGCCGATGCCTTCAGCTCCTATAAAACAGGCAAGAACTACGAGTGCGAGAGCCATCATTATAACCTGATTTATACCCATCATTATACTAGGCAATGATAGCGGTATTTTTATTTTAAACAAAAGTTGCAATTTATTTGAACCAAAAGATGTTGCACTCTCAATAGTTTGAGCCGGTACCTGTCTGATACCAGTATTTGTTAATCTAATAATTGGTGGCATTGCATAAATCATTGTAGCAAGAATAGCTGGAGCACCTCCAATACCAAAAAAAAATAACGCTGGGAACAAATAGACAAAAGCTGGCATAACTTGCATCGTATCTAGAACTGGTTTCATAAAATTTTCAAACCGATCGCTTTGTGAACAGAAAACCCCTAAGATGAATCCAAAAAAGACACAAAGTAAAACTGAAAGACCCATTAGAGCTACTGTTTGAAGAGATGGTTCCCACATTCCGGTTGCACCCCAAAAATAAACAACAAATAATGAGTAAAGACCTAACCTTAGACCTCCTGCAATCATACATGGTAAAACAATAATTGCAGTTATTAAAAGCCAAGGTGACTCAAGCAAAAAATCTTCTACAAAATAATAGCTCGCTTTTATGTAGCCAGCTATAATTTTGGTTATCCATCTATAATTCTTTTTTAAAAAATCTTCACCCTCATTTACCCAAGCGGTAAACGTAAACTCATCTGTAACAAATTTAGGAAATTTAGAGGGCCCTTCACTTTGTGAAGAAAGCCATAATGCTACTAAAAAAATTATTCCAATTATTGAGTAAGATATTAAATTTTTTGATTGATTAGATTTTCCTAAGATTTTAGTGTC
>CACKBK010000023.1 GCA_902598425.1 uncultured Pelagibacteraceae bacterium
ATTGCAATGTTAAAAAAACCTAATTGGGATACAGGAACTAAAATTAAAATAAATATTAACGGTAAATCCGTGAATGGAACAGTTTGTGATTTACCCTTCATCTAATATAAAGTATTAAATAAGTCATGAAAATTGCTATTGTTGGTGCCACTGGAAATGTTGGACGTAAGATAATCGAAGTTTTAGAACATAAAAAACTTTTAGTAGAGGATTTACGTTTACTAGCTTCAAAAAAGAGTGCAGGTAAAGAGCTATTGTTTAATGGGAAAAAAATAAAAGTTCAAAATTTAGAAGATTTTGACTTTTCCAAAGTTGATATTACTTTTTTTTCAGCAGGTAAAAAAATTTCAGAATCCTACGCTGCTAAAGCTGCCAAATTTTCTGTAGTTGTAGATAATTCAAGTTATTTTAGAATGGATCCAGATGTACCATTAATTGTGCCACAGGTAAACAAACATCATATATCTAATTTAAAAAAAAATATTATAGCCAATCCTAATTGTTCAACAGCTCAAATGGTAATTGTACTTAAGCCTTTACATGATCTATTTGATATTAAAAGAGTGGTAGTTTCTACTTATCAATCGGTATCTGGAGCAGGAAAAGCATCGATGGACGAGTTAATTGAACAAACAAAAGATATCTTAGCTGAAAAAAAAGTTGTATCAAAAAATTTTACAAAACAAATTGCTTTCAATGCTATACCACATATAGATGATTTTCTAGATGATGGTTACACGAAAGAAGAGATTAAAATGATAAATGAAACTAAAAAAATATTAGATCACAAAATAGAGTTAACAGCAACATGTGTAAGAATTCCAGTGATGGTCTCACACTCAGAATCTTTAAATATTGAATTTAATAAAACGGTTTCACTCTCAGAGGTAAGAAAAGTTTTAGCAAAAGCCCCAGGGTGTAAAATAATTGATGATCCTATAAATAATATGTATGCGACACCTATTGACAGTGCAGGTAAAAATGAAACATTTATTTCAAGAATAAGGCAAGATAAATCAAATAAAAATTCTATAAATCTTTGGATTGTTTCAGACAATCTATTGAGAGGTGCTGCACTAAATGCTGTTGAAATTGCAGAAACCTACTATAATAAATTATAATGAAAAATAATAACCCTCTATCTCCACACATACAAATTTATAATTGGCATGTTTCATCTTTGGTATCGATTTCGCATAGAATATCTGGTGTAATTAACTATCTATTTTTTATTTTTCTATGTATTTGGATATCTTTTGTCTTTTTATTTGGACAACATTACAATTTATTTGCAGATTTTTTTAATTCAATTTTTGGAAAGTTTTTTGTAATTAGTATTATTTGGTCATTTTCTTTTCAGATTTTAAGTGAAATAAGACATTTATTTTGGGATTTAGGTTATGGATTTGATTTAAAAATTTCGAATATCACAGGTCTTTGTGTAATTTTTGGATCATTTATAAGTACAGTTCTAATTTACTTTATTGGCAGAGGAATAATCTAATGATCAATGCCACGAAAAAATGGATATTTTTAAAAGTAAGCACAATTATTTTAATACCTTTAATGATATGGTTTGTTATCAACTTTGTGTCTGTATATGATCAGAACTATAATCAGGTAATCAGTTTTTTTAGTGACCAAATAGTAAAATTCATACTCTCTTTATTACTAATAATGGCTTTTTTTCATACAGCTCTTACAATAAGTGAGATTTTTGAGGATTATATCCATAATGAAAAAATAAAAAGTGTCGCAAACAAATTATTATATTTCTTTGCTATAATATTTCCTTTAATTACAATAACAGTATTACTAAAATTTGGATTATGAGCTCATATAAAATAATTGATCATGAATATGATGTTGTCGTTTTGGGGGCAGGTGGCTCTGGTTTAAGAGCAGCCGTGGGTCTGAGTGAAGCTGGTTTGAAAACAGCTTGTATTTCAAAAGTATTCCCTACTCGTAGTCATACATCTGCTGCTCAAGGTGGAATATCTGCAGCGCTAGGAAATATGGGAGAAGATGACTGGCGTTGGCACATGTACGACACTGTTAAAGGATCCGATTGGTTAGGAGACCAGGACTCAATAGAGTATTTATGCAAGGAAGCACCAAGAGCAGTTCTTGAGTTAGAAAAATATGGGGTGCCTTTCAGTAGAACTGAAGACGGAAAGATTTATCAAAGACCATTTGGTGGAATGACAAAAAACTATGGAAATGAGACGGTCCAAAGAACTTGTGCTGCAGCTGACAGAACTGGTCATGCTATTCTTCATACTTTGTATGGACAAGCTTTAAAGCATAATACTGAATTTTTTATTGAATACTTTGCTCTAGATTTACTCATGAAAGATGGAGCTTGCAAGGGTTTGATTGCGTGGAATTTAAATGATGGAACTATTCACAGGTTTAGATCTCATATTACTATAATAGCAACAGGCGGATATGGAAAAGTTTATTATTCTGCAACGTCTGCACATACTTGCACTGGGGATGGAAATGCAATGGTGCTGAGAGCGGGATTACCATTACAGGATATGGAATTTGTGCAATTCCACCCAACTGGAATTTATGGACATGGTACTTTAATATCGGAAGGTGTTAGAGGTGAGGGAGGATATCTTTTAAATTCTAAAGGAGAGAGATTCATGGAAAGATACGCTCCAAAAGCAAAAGATCTAGCATCAAGAGACGTTGTAAGCAGATCAATTGCAGTAGAAATAAATGAAGGACGAGGAGTTGGAAAAGAAAAAGATCACGTTCATTTACATCTTAATCACTTAGATCCAAAGGTAATTGAGGAAAGACTACCCGGTATATCAGAATCTTCAAGATTGTTTGCAAACGTAGATGTAACTAAGGAGCCAATACCAGTTGTTCCTACTGTACACTATAATATGGGAGGTATACCTACAAATTATAAAGCTGAAGTTTTAACACTGAACGGCTCTGAAAAAACTGTACCAGGATTAATGGCAATCGGAGAAGCGGCATGCGTTTCAGTTCATGGCGCAAATAGATTAGGCTCTAACTCTTTGATAGATTTAGTTGTTTTTGGTCGAGCTGCTGCAAAACGAGCTGCAGAACTTATTAAACCTGGCATGCCGCATGAAGAAATTTCAAAGTCTGAAACAGATAAATGTCTTGATCGATTTGATAAATTAAGAAACGGTAATGGAGATCATAATACTGCAGATCTAAGAATAGCTATGCAAAAAACTATGCAGTCAAAATGTGCGGTTTTTAGAACAGAAAAAACTTTAAAAGAAGGAGTTCAAGAAATAAGAAAACCTTTTGACGGAATGGATGCAATTTCAGTAAAAGATAAATCATTGATATTTAATACAGATTTAGTTGAAACTTTAGAATTTGATAATTTAATTAGACAAGCAATCACGACCATGGACTCCGCCTATCATAGGAAAGAGAGCAGAGGAGCTCATGCGAGAGAGGATTTCCCAAAAAGAGATGATAAGAACTTTATGCAACACACGCTATCTTGGTGTGATGGAAAAGAGACAAAGATTGATTACAGACCAGTTCATAAATCTACATTGACAAATGAGGTTCAATATTTTCCACCACAAGAGAGAGTGTATTAATGGTTCAAATAAATCTACCTGAAAACTCAAGAATTCAAAAAGGTAAGTATTATAAAGATAAAACTGGCTCAAAAAATTTACGAAAAGTAAATGTTTATAGGTGGGATCCTTCTACAGATGAGAAACCCAGAATTGATACCTATGAAATAGATATGGATAATTGTCCATCAAAAGTTTTAGATATTTTAAATAAAATAAAAAATGAGATAGATCCTAGTCTAGCTTACAGGAGATCATGTGCACATGGAGTATGTGGATCTTGTGCAATGAACATGGATGGTAAAAATGGTTTAGCATGTACAAAATCACATGCAGAAATAAAAGGAGATATTAATATTTATCCACTTCCACACTTGAAAGTTTTAAAAGACTTAATAGGTGACTTGAGTACATTATATAAACAATATGAGTCGGTACAACCTTGGTTAAAAACATCAAAAAAACCTGAGAAAGAAAATTTACAATCACGAGAGGACAGATCAAAATTAGATGGTCTATATGAATGCATTATGTGCGCATGCTGTTCAACTTCTTGCCCGAGTTACTGGTGGAATGGTGATAAGTATTTAGGTCCTGCTGTTTTGTTACAAGCTTACAGATGGATTATAGATAGTAGGGATGAAAATAGGAAGGAAAGATTAAAAAAAGTAGCAGATGAATTAAAATTGTATAGATGCCATACTATTATGAATTGTACCAATGCATGTCCAAAAGGCTTAAACCCAGCAAAAGCGATAGCAGAAATTAAAAAGATGTTAGCTACATCAAATATTTAAAACATTAGACTATTAATAATTTTTAATTTAAAAGATCATATTCATGAAAAGAATTGAACATTTTGTAGATGGGAAAATTGTTCCTGGCTCATCAAAAAAAAAAGGCAAGGTTTTTAATCCAGCTACTGGCGAGCAACAGGCAGAGGTAATGTTGGCCTCATCGTCCGATTTAAATAACGCAGTGGAAATTGCAAAAAAAGCTTTTAATGATTGGTCAATAAGACCCCCACTACAAAGAGCCAGAGTAATGTTTAAATTTAAAGAATTAATTGAAAAAAATTCTGATGAGTTAACAAAAATGATAGTTGCCGAGCATGGAAAAGTTTATGAAGACGCCAAAGGATCACTTACACGAGGATTAGAAGTTGTCGAGTTTGCTTGTGGAATTCCTCATTTATTAAAAGGAGAGTTTTCGGAGAATGTAGGAACCAATGTTGATAGCTGGTCAATGCGCCAACCTCTCGGAGTAGTTGCTGGAATTACACCATTTAATTTCCCTGCTATGGTGCCCATGTGGATGTTTCCAATCGCAATAGCTTGTGGAAACACATTTGTACTTAAACCTTCTGAAAAAGATCCTTCTTGTTCGATAAAATTAGCAGAACTTTTAAAGGAAGCAGGTTTGCCAGATGGTGTTTTTAATGTCATTAATGGAGATAAAGAGGCTGTAGATGCAATTTTAAACAATAAAGATGTTAAGGCAGTAAGTTTTGTAGGCTCCACTCCTATTGCTAAGTATATTTATGAAAATTCTGCAAAAAATGAAAAAAGAGTTCAGGCATTAGGTGGTGCCAAGAACCATTTAGTAGTCATGCCTGATTGTGATTTAGATGGTGCTGTTAATGGATTAATGGGAGCAGCTTACGGATCTGCTGGAGAAAGATGTATGGCTCAATCAGTTGCAGTCGCTGTTGGAGATATAGGTGATGAACTAGTTTCAAGACTCTCAAAAAAAGTAGAAAATTTAAAAGTCGGACCTGGTATGGATAAAGCGTCTGAGATGGGCCCTTTAGTTACTAAAGAACATTTAAGTAAAGTTAAAGGTTATGTAGATTTAGGAGTAAAAGAGGGAGCCAAATTAGTTGTGGATGGTAGAGATTTAAAGCTACAAGGTTACGAAAATGGTTTTTATATCGGTGGATGTTTATTTGATCATGTCAAGAGAGATATGAGAGTATATAAAGAGGAAATATTTGGACCAGTTTTATCTGTGGTAAGAGTCAAGTCTTTTGAGGAAGCAACAAAATTAATTAACGATCACGAATATGGAAATGGAGTTAGTATATATACCAGGGATGGTGACGCAGGACGGACATTTGCAAGTAAAATTCAAGTTGGAATGGTTGGAATAAATGTTCCAATTCCTGTGCCAATGGCTTTTCATAGTTTTGGAGGATGGAAAAGATCTCTGTTCGGAGATAGTGCGATGCACGGAATGGAAGGTATAAAGTTTTATACCAAACTAAAAACAATTACATCAAGGTGGCCATCTGGGATAAGATCAAACCCAGAGTTTGTGATGCCAACTATGAAATAATTATTATGAGCAAGATATCTTTAATAGGAGCTGGACAAATTGGGGGAACATTAGCTCACTTGATTGGAACTAAAGAATTATCAGATGAAGTAGTTTTATTTGATGTTGCGAGCGGTATAGCAAAGGGTAAAGCACTAGATATTGCACAATCCTCATCTGTAGATGGATTTAATGTAAAATTTTCGGGAACCGATAATTATAAAAATATTAAAAATTCAGATGTAATAATTATTACTGCGGGAGTTCCAAGGAAACCTGGAATGAGCAGAGATGACCTGCTTGGTATAAACTTAAAAATAATGAAACAAGTCGCAGAAGGTATAAAACAAAATGCTCCAGATGCATTTGTTATTTGTATAACAAATCCTTTAGACGTTATGGTAATGGCTTTTCAAAAGTTTTCAGGACTGCCAACTAATAAGGTTGTTGGGATGGCAGGTATTCTTGATAGTTCAAGATTTAAATTATTTCTATCACTTGAGTTAAATATTCCCGTAAAAGAAATAGATGCTATGGTAATGGGTGGT
>CACKBK010000024.1 GCA_902598425.1 uncultured Pelagibacteraceae bacterium
ATGCGGATGGGTCAGATTGGTATTTCCAAATGGTATTTTGTGTAACAACAGTTTCAATTGTTTCTGGAACTCTCGCTGAAAGAATAAAATTATGGCCGTTTTTTTTATTTGCGGCAATTTTAGCTGGAATAATTTATCCAATCGTAATGGGTTGGCAGTGGGGTGGTGGCTGGTTAGCTGCAAGAGGATTTTCAGATTTTGCAGGATCAACACTTGTACACTCAACCGGGGGTGCTGCTGCTCTAGCAGGAGCAATGATATTAGGTCCTAGGCTTGGTCGATTTAATAAGAAAGGTGAGGCGGCTCCAATAAAACCATTTGCTGCATCATCTATCCCATTAGTAACACTTGGAGTGTTTGTATTATGGTTAGGTTGGTTTGGATTTAATGGTGGATCGCAGCTTGCAATGGGAACAGCTAACGATGCGATAGCAGTATCCAAGATTTTCATTAATACATTACTTGCAGGCGCTGGTGGAGTACTGGCAGCCGGTGCTGTAACAAAAATATCTGGTAAGACGGATGTTGTACAAATGTTAAATGGATGTATTGGTGGTTTAGTTGCAATTACTGCAGAACCTTTAATGCCTTCACCTTTAGCTTCAATTTTAATTGGTGCAGTTGGTGGTATTATAGTGGTTTATGGTACGAAGTTCTTATTCTCTATGAAAATAGATGATGTAGTTGGAGCAGTACCGGCACACTTATTTGCAGGTATTTGGGGAACTTTAATTGTTCCGGCAACTAACTCAGGTGCTAACTTTGGAACTCAATTAATCGGAGTACTTTCAATAAACATATTTGTATTCGTTGTTGCATACATAGTATGGTCCCTAATGAAAGCTACAATGGGTATTAGATTGAGTAAAGAAGCAGAACTTAAAGGAACAGACGTTTCCGAAACAGGAGTTATTGCATACTCAATAAGAGATTAGTTAACAACAATTCCCTTTTTAGTTAACAATAAAAGAGGCCCGAGAAATCGGGCCTTTTTTATTTATAATTATTTTCATCCCATAGTTTTTTATAATCTATAAATGGTGATAATCCGTAACCAGAATTTATATTTGTGATATGTACAGTAAGAGATTGCACAGGGGAAATACAAACTTCCTTTTCGTATATTTCATTAAAATATTTTTCCCAAGGGTCATTTAAATCAGAGCAAGTTTTAAGAAAAATGTCCCAATATTTTTCTATAAAGGGCTTAGATACCATGAAGGTCATTAAACTTTTGGATGTAGTTCGCCAATGTCGTTTGCTTCCTATCAAAAGGTTAGTTTTTTCATTATCCATGTACAAAAAAGGATAGTCGGCAGGACAGATAAATAATTCTGTTTTTAACTGCGAGGAAATTCTTTCATATGAAGATACCATTTCTTCTAAAGAGGTTTCTAGATGAATATAATCATCTTCTAAAAAATAAACTAAATCCTCACCTTCTTTTTTACCAACTTCAAAAGCTCGAAGTAAAGTTGATAAATTTGAAAAGTTTTCTCTTTTTTCTTGCTTCTTAATTATATTTTCATGAATTGATAGATCATGATTAATAATCTCTGCATTAAACTCATTTTTTTTTAATAAATCCTGAATAGTAGATAAATTTTCCTGAGTTGATTTATCGTCAATAATTTTTAAATCAACTTTAACTTGAGGATTGTTTTTCTTCAAAAATTTGATTGCTTTTATTACTGAAAATAGAGCTCTAAGGACATACTCTATTTTAGGTTTATCAAATATTCTTTTTCTATTTTGATTCCACATCTCAACATTTGTATTTGTTCTAAAAATAATTAATAACGAGGTTACTTTTCTAGTTAGTTTGACTTCACCTAAGGGTAAAACAATAGATTTTTTTATACTTGATAAGTTTTCATTAAGTTTTTTTTCAAGAGTAGGAGATTTAAATTCATTTTGATCTATTAATTCTAAGTCAAGAGCTTTAGCTAGTTTAATAAAAATTTTTTTTAGGATGTTTTTTTTCATTTTTTTTGATATTAACAATCTAATTTATTATGACTATAAAATCATCACAAAATCTTGTCGAAGATGCTCTTAAAGAGGTTAAAACTATTTCACCTGAAGAGGCTTTAAGTAAATTCAATGATAATAAGTGTAATTTAATCGACATAAGGGATATTAGAGAACTTCAAAATTCAGGTAAGATTGAGAACTCATTACATATCCCAAGAGGTATGCTCGAGTTCTGGATGGATCCTAACAGTTCTTATTTTAAAAAGGGTAAAGTTGATATGGAGAAAGAAATAGTTTTATTTTGTGCCGGTGGATTGAGATCTGCATTGGGCGCCAAATCTTTAAAAGATATGGGTTTTAAAAAAGTCTCTCATGTTGATGGTGGTTTCGGTGCAATGAAAACCAAAGGTTTTAAAATAACCTAAGTTTAATCAAATAAAGTAATTCGCTTAGAATAAAAAATTCTTATTATCCAATATAAAAATATTCCTAAAACACCAATAAAATAAGTTATCATGAGAGGTATAATAATTAAAAATTTATTTATGAGTAATTTTTGACTATCTCTAACTATCCATGATCCACAAAATAAGTTTATTGCTAGGAAATGTGTCCAAAAAGTAATTAGAAAAAAGTTATCACTAAAAAGATCATTCAATTCAATAATTCCTAGGTACAATTTAAAATTATCTAAAAAATTGTAATCAAATTTATATAAAAGAAATAACAAATAAGTATAAACTGAACCAAGCACCAGATAAGGAAAGATAGAAGTTACAAAATATCTACAAATATTTGATTGTGGAAAAAAAATTAAAATGAACCAAAATGGCAAAATACCAATGTTCAACCATAGATATATCATTTCCATACTAAAAAAATCAGATATTTGCTCAATCATAAAAAAATATAATATATTAAATTACTAAATGATTCCTATTAAAAATAAAAAAAAATCTCTAGAGGTTACTGTAGAAGAAATGCGTAATTTTTCATTAATTTATATAGAGAAATATGCACCCTCAAAACAACAATTAAAAACATATTTATTGAAAAAATATTTAAAAACTAAAATACCAAGTGTAAATAAAAAAAATATAAGTGATTTAATAGATGTTGTCCTTGAAGATTTAGAGAAATCACAGTTTATAAATGATAAATTTTATTCAAAATCAAAAGCTAAAAGTTTGATTAGAAAAGGGAGTTCAATTAATAAAATTCGGAATTATCTCTTTTCAAAAGGAATTAATGATAAATATATCAAAGATACCATTGAGGAAATCCAAGACAATAACGAGGATCAGGATTTTTTTTCTGCGATCAAGGTTTGTAAGAAAAAGAGAATTGGACCGGCAAGAGTAGAAAGTAATAGGCCATTGTTTTATAAAAAAGATATATCCGTTCTTGCAAGAGCAGGTTTTGACTTTGAAATATCCAAAAAAGTAATGGATTTGACAGAAGATGAATATTCCAAAATAATTAATCTACTTTGACAAATTATAATTTTCTGTCTTTGATGTGATTTTGCCCGTCATTTACTCTAACATTTAATTCAAATAAATCTTTAGGGTCTATCCCATCTAAGCAACCTACATTAATTCCAAAAGTATTTGGATCACTTCTTCTTTGATTATGAGTATTTATACCACAAGTATTACAAAAAAAATGTTTAGCAACATTTGTATTAAATTGATAAAATTTTAATTGATTTTCACCTTTTAGAATTTTTAGATTATTTTTTGGAATAACAGCAGTTATAGCACCCTTTCTTTTACAGATTGAGCAATTGCATCTGTAAAGATTGTTCAATCCATCTACTAGCTTAACATCAATTTCAATTTTATTACAATGACAAGTCAGTTTATAATTAATATTATTTTTAACGTTTAAATAATAATTTAATTTATTTTTGATATAATTTTTTACAAAAACGAAAACCAGTAGTCCAAAAATAGATACTGATACAATTATAATTAATATTGTTTTTAATTGCTCACTCATTATAAATTTTCAGATCTCCGCAAAATAAGCCCTGGATTTTTAAAATCTTTTTTACCATATAAAATTTCTTTACCATCGTGATCAGTTACAATCCCGCCAGCATTTGCTAGAATTGCATGTCCTGCAGCAATATCCCATTCAGACGCTCTAGGCTCAGCAACATATAAATCATATTCTCCGGTTGCGATAACACAAAATTTAAGAGAGCTTTTCATTCTAACATGTTCAGTTACTCCAAATTTTTTATGTATTTTAGATATCTCAGGTTTTAAATTATTAGAATATGCAACAGCTTTTATTACATCTTTAGGATTTTTTTTTTCACAATGAATTTTCTTTTCTTTTCCATCATAATATTCGTAACTAAAATTTTTTCCAAAACTATAAAATAATCTATTTTTTGCAGGAGCAAAAATAATACCCATTACAGACTTTTTATTAATTATCAGTCCTGCATTTAATGTAAACTCTTCACCATTATTTATATAATCATAAGTTCCGTCGATTGGGTCAATTAACCAAAAATCATTTAAATTTAAATTTTTTTTATTATGCGAACTTTCTTCTGACACGATAGGTATATCTGGTGTAAGTTTTGATATTTTTTCAACTAAAATTTTATTTACTTCCAGATCGCCATTTGTGACAGGTGTACTGTCTTTTTTTAATTCCTCCGTCAAACCCTCTTTTCTGAGATCTAGACACAACTTTCCCGCAGAAAGGAAAGTTTCAATTAACTCGTAGTTTATTTTTTTAAATTTTTCTTGATCCATTTACTTTTTCTAATTGAATGTGCTTTGCATTGATTACTTTTTTACCAGCATTTTCAAAATTTACGGTTACCTTTCCATTTATTATTGATTGAACTTGTCCTATTCCCCAATCTTTATTATTGGGATGTATCACTTTTTCACCTGGTTCATAATCTAAAATCATTTAATATTATTTATATTAGAAATAAGTATAAATACCATCATTATGAGTTTAAAAAAAAATTCTTTAGGGATTAATAAAGATCCAAAAGATACAACTGTTGTTGTTGCAATGTCAGGTGGTGTGGACTCATCCACAGTAGCCGGAATGATGAAAAAAGAGGGATTTAATGTTATTGGGATTACTTTAAAACTTTATGATGATGGAAAAGAAACTGCACAATCAAAGCAATGTTGTGCAGGTCAGGACATTATGGACGCGAAAAGGGTCGCAGATAAATTAAAAATCAAACATAAAATTTTATATTATCAAAATAAATTTAAGGAAGGTGTTATAGATAACTTTGTTGACAGTTATCTAAAAGGAGAAACACCTGTACCATGCATTCAGTGCAATAAAACTGTAAAATTTAACGATTTATTTAATGAAGCAAAAAAATTGAACGCAGATGCATTAGTGACTGGTCACTATGTAAAAAGTGTCACCGATAATAATATTACCAATATGTATAGAGCAATTGATGAAAATAGAGACCAAAGTTATTTTTTATTTAATACTACAAGAGAACAATTAAACTTTTTAAGATTTCCCTTAGGTGGAATGTTAAAGTCAGAAACAAGAGAGATTGCAAAAAACTTAGAACTCAATGTTGCTGACAAACCTGATAGTCAAGATATATGTTTTGTACCAAACGGAGATTATGTATCAGTAATCGGTAAATTGAAACCTGACTCTTTTAAAAAAGGAAATATTAAGGATAAGAGTGGAAAAGTATTAGGTGTTCATGATGGTATAATCAACTTTACTATTGGACAAAGAAGAGGGATTAAAATTGCAGCAGAAGAACCATTATACGTTGTAGATATTAATCCTGAACTAAATGAAATAATAGTGGGTACTAGAAAAGATCTTATTAAAAGACATATTTCACTGAGAGATATCAATCTTCTTTGTGAAAAAAAAGTATTTGAAAATGAAATTTTGGTAAAAATAAGATCCACGGGAAAACTGATTAAGTCAAAACTTATACTTGAAAAAAATGATGCTAAATTGGAATTATTAGAAGATGAATATGGAATTTCTCCAGGACAAGCATGTGTATTTTATTCAAAGGATAAATATGGCGATAAAGTCTTAGGAGGTGGATGGATATCTAAGAATTAGTTTTATTCCACATTAGAAATGTTAACAAATAAAAAGTTATTACACCAATAAAATAATCCCATTCTAATGCATGTTTAAAAGATTTCAAATTAAAACCAAAAAAATCATCTCCCGGTAAACTCACAATTGGAATACATATTACTGCTACAATAATTAAAAAAGAAACTAAGTATATTTTAATTGATAAAACTTTAGGGTTTATAAATTGTACCAATTTA
>CACKBK010000025.1 GCA_902598425.1 uncultured Pelagibacteraceae bacterium
GAGGCAATATTAAATTCTTTTTTAGATATTTTGAAAATTTTTTGTTCTAAATCCTTAATTTTTTTTTCAAATTTTTTGGATAAAATTTTAAGAAATTTATCATCGACTTTAATTCCTGCTATTTCCATACCTGCCAGAATTTTAATCATAGGTTTTTCAAAAATTTCATAAATATTTAATAATTTCTCTTTGTTAAGATTTGTTTTAAGAATTTTATATAATCTAAAAGTAATATCTGCATCTTCTGCGGCATATTCTGAAGCTTTTTTTATATCTACGTCTTTAAAATTAATTTGTTTTTTACCAGTTCCAACAAGATCCTTATAAGAAATTGGTTTATGACCTAAATGAATTTCAGATAATGTATCCATGTTATGACGATTTTTTCCTGCGTCTAAAACATAAGAAATCAACATCGTATCCTCTAGTGAGTCTAGATTTACGCCATTGTGGTAAAAAATAATGTAATCAAATTTAATATTTTGTCCGATTTTTTTTATTGATTGATCTTCTAAGATCGGTCTCAATTTATTTATAACTTTTTTCTTATCAATACATTTCCCAGATGTATGAGAAATAGGAATATAGCACGCCTTGCCAATTTTTGTTGATATTGAAATTCCCACTAATTCAGCTTGGTGAGGGTCTAATGATGTAGTCTCTGTATCAATTGCAAACTCACCATTTTCCTCCGCCTCATGAATCCATTCATCTAATTCATCAATTTGGTCGATAAGTTTATAGTTTTTTGTATTAATTTTATCACTTTTTTCAAACGATGATTTAGTTTCATCTTTTTTAAATTTTGGTTCTCCATATTTTGAAATTGCGCTGCTTAATAACCTGTTAAATTCCATTTCCCTTAAAAAGTTAAAAAGCTTATCTTTATCCACTTCTTTTAAAATGAAATTTTCTAATCTTTCTTTTACCGGCACATCATTTTTAAGAGTAACTAACTTTTTACTTATAAGTGCTTTTTCTTTATTTTCTAAAATTGTTTCCCTTCTTTTATTTTGTTTAATCTCGGTTGCTTTTTGTAAAAGATTTTCTAAGTTTCCATATTTGTTAATAAGTTCAGCAGCAGTTTTCACTCCTATACCAGGTACGCCAGGTACATTATCACTGCTGTCCCCAGCTAATGATTGAACATCAATTACTTTATCAGAAGTTACACCAAACTTATCTTGTACATCTTCCTCTTTTATAAATTTATTCTTCATTGGGTCATAAATTCGAACACCCTTTTTATAAAGTTGCATCAGGTCTTTATCAGATGAAACAATTGTTACCTTTGCTCCAATTTTCAAAATTTGATCAACATATGTTGCTATTAAATCATCAGCCTCATAGTTAAGCATTTCTATAGATGGTAAATTAAATGCTAAAACTGATTTCCTTATAAAATCAAATTGAGGTATTAAATCATCAGGCGCATCTGACCTATTTGCTTTATAATCTTTATAAATCTCATTTCTAAAATTTTTTCTAGCTGAATCAAATATAACTGCAAAATGTGATGGTCTGTCTAAATTTTCTTTCGACTTTGAGTCCTCTAATAATTTAAATAACATATTGCAAAATCCGCTCACTGCACCTGTTGGCATTCCATCACTTTTTCTTGTTAATGGAGGAAGTGCATAATAAGCTCTGAATATATATCCAGATCCATCAATTAAATAAAAATGATCAGTTTTTTTAATTTTGGTCATTAAAGTTTAGCTTCGTTTATATCTATGTTATAAATTTATAATTTAATATGGAAAAAAAAAACGTTTTATCAGTAAAAAATTTAAGCAAAATATATTCAAAAAACGGCTCTACAACAATTAACGCATTAAATAATTTAAACTTAGAGGTGAAAGAGGGAGAAATTTTTGGTCTTTTGGGTCCAAACGGTGCAGGTAAATCAACTTTTATAAATATTCTTGCAGGAACCGTAATCAAAACTTCAGGAACAGTAAATGTTTGGGGTTTTGATTTAGATAAAAATCCACGGCAAGTTAGAGCGTCAATTGGAATAGTCCCACAAGAGGTTAATTTAGATCCTTTTTTTAGCCCAAGAAAACTTCTTGAATTACTCGCGGGTATGTATGGAATCAAAAAAAAAGATCGTATTACTGATGATATTTTGAAGTTAGTAGCATTGGACAAACAGTCAGATAGCTATGCAAGAAGTCTTTCTGGTGGAATGAAAAGAAGATTATTAATTGCAAAAGCATTAGTTCATCAGCCACCAATATTATTTTTAGATGAACCAACTGCAGGAGTTGACTTAGAGCTAAGACAAAATCTGTGGGAAAATGTCAAACTTTTAAATAAACAGGGAGTAACAATAATACTTACAACACACTACTTAGCAGAAGCTGAGGAAATGTGTGATAGAATTGGAATTTTAAGCAAAGGAAATATGGTAGCTTTAGATGGTACAAAAAATTTAATTGATAAAATTAAGACAAAAATAGTCACTTTCACGACAGACAAAAAACTTGATGTAATTAAGATTGATCAAAATAAATTAAAAATAATATCTAATAATAATAATAAAATTACTGTGTCCTACGATAAAAGCCTTATGAAAATTGAGGATATTTTTTTATATTTTTCGAATCAAAATATTAAAATATTAGATATCACGACTGACGATGCAGATATTGAAGATGTTTATTTAGGTTTAACAAAAAACTAGATTATTTATTATAAAATAGTAATATAAATTATGGATAGAGTTAAAATTTTAAATAATAATAAAGTCTTAAAAATAGTCTCTATACTAATTTTGGGATCATTACTTTTAACTATTTCAGCAAAAATTAAGATACCTTTTTATCCAGTTCCAATGACAATGCAAACTTTTGTAGTAATATTTTTAGGTCTTGCCTTTGGTTCAAAGTTAGCTACTGCAACTGTAGGACTATATTTAATTGAAGGTTTAATTGGATTACCAGTATTTTCTAATTCTCCAGAAAAAGGTGTTGGACTTGTTTATTTTACTGGCCCCACAATGGGATATTTAATTGGTTTTTTATTTACTGCTTATTTTGCTGGATATCTAAATTTTAAAACTAATTTTTTAATTATTTTTTCAAAGTTAGTTTTTGTAGTTTCGTTTATATATATATTCGGGTTAATTTGGCTTGGAATTTTAATTGGATGGGATAAACCGATTTTGCAATTAGGTGCATATCCATTTTTATATGCTGAGTTGTTCAAAATACTAATTTTAACTATGATTGCTAAAAAAATTATAAATCTAAAAAACTTTATTTAGGAGATCTTTTAGATAATATCCTTTGTAAAGTCCTTCTATGCATCTTTAATCTTCTAGCAGTTTCGGATACATTTCTGTTGCAAAGTTCAAACACTCTGTGAATGTGCTCCCATTTAACTCTGTCAGCTGACATAGGATTTTCGGGAGGCTGAGCTTTAGTTTTAGGATCCGCTAATAGTGCCTTTTCAACATCCTCTGCATCTGCAGGTTTTGCTAAATAATCTATTGCTCCCTCTTTAATTGCTGCAACTGCTGTTGGTATGTTTCCGTACCCGGTTAACATAATAATTCTACTTTCAGGATTTGATGTTTGGATTTCTTTTACAACCTCTAATCCATTTCCATCTCCAAGCCTTAAGTCTACCACGGCGAATGCTGGTTTTTTTAATTTTACACTCTCGATACCTGCTTTTACACCTTGAGCTTGTGAAACCGCAAAACCCTTTTTTTCCATTGCTCTCGCCAATCTCTCTCTAAATGGATTGTCATCGTCCACTATTAGCAACGAATTGTCTTTAAAATCAGTTATTTTTTGCATAGAACTCATAAGTCCATTACATATAATGCTTCAATCAATTATTTCAATAGTTCAAAGTAGTGGATAAATATATGAAATAATTGCTTTACATTACTCAACTAATCTCATAATCAGACTCTTAAATTACAAATTTGCATATTAGATATGCAAATTTTTTTTGTTAAATTTTTTTTGAGGGGCTATGAAATGGAAAAATTTAAAAATGTTGATAAGCTTGTAAATCAACTTAAACCATCTAATCCAGTTTACTGCATTAGAGGTGAAACACTAAAAAAAGCTTCAAAATATTTCCAAAAAAACTTTAAAGGCAAAATTCTTTATGCTGTAAAAACAAATCCAAATAAATTTGTTCTCAAAACGCTTTATGAGTCTGGGATTAAAAATTTTGACATTGCCTCAATTAAAGAAATTAAAACAATAAAGGAAATAGCACCTGAAGCTAAGTGCCATTACATGAATACTGTAAAAAGTAGAGAAAGTATAAAAGAAGCTTATTTTAATTATGGTATTAGGTCATTTTCTTTAGATACAAAAGATGAACTAATTAAAATTTTAGACTCAACAAATAAAGCAAAAGATTTGGAATTATTTGTAAGAATATCTGTTTCAAATGAGCATGCAGAGATAGATTTATCAAAAAAATTTGGAGCTGTTAATACTGAAGCGATTGGATTATTAAGACTTGCAAAACAACATTCAAGAAAAATTGGCCTAAGTTTCCATGTTGGCTCTCAATGTATGCATCCAATTTCATACGTAAAAGGAATTGATGAAATTAATAATATTATAAAAAAAACTAAAATTGAACCTGATTATATAAATGTTGGTGGTGGCTTCCCGTCTATCTACCCTGATCTAATACCTCAATCACTTAAAAAATATTTCAATGAAATAGAGAAAAGTCTTTCAAAACTTCAATTACGAAAAAAACCTGAAATTATTTGTGAACCTGGTAGAGCACTAGTTGCTGAGAGTGGATCGACTATCGTTAAGGTAATTCTTAGAAAAAAAAATAAACTTTATATTAATGACGGTACCTATGGATCTCTTTTTGATGGTGGAGTTCCAAACTTAGTTTTTCCATCTAGAATGATTTCAAATGGAAGACAAATTTCAAAAAAGCTAACAGCTTTTGATTTTTATGGCCCTACTTGTGACAGCATGGATTATATGAAGGGTCCTTTTGTTTTACCGAACAATATTAAAGAGGGTGATTATATTGAACTTGGTCAATTAGGTGGATATGGATTAACTTTCAGAACACAATTCAATGGTTTTTACTCTGATGAAATTTACGAATTGGAAGATAAACCAATTATGTCAATGTATGACAGCGGCTCTAAGAATGAGTTTTTAGTTGCCTAAATGTCTAGTAAAAAAAACTTAGGTCATAACAGTAAAAAAGATTTTCTTAAAAAACCTATAGAGCACATTGATATTACATCTTTTGACTCTAGAAAAATTATTTCTTCAATGGAAAAGATGTCATTTGTTTCAAGGGAAACTGCTAATGCATGTAAAATATATAAAGAAATGCTTAAAGATAAAGACTGTACAATATTCCTAACACTGGCAGGATCTACTTCTGCAGCTGGATGTATGCATATTTATCGAGATATGGTTAAATACAATATGGTAGATGCAATTGTAGCAACTGGAGCCTCTATAATCGATATGGACTTTTTTGAGGCACTTGGGTTTAAACATTACCAAGGATCGCAGTATCAAAATGACAATGAGCTTAGAAATAATTATATAGATAGAATTTATGATACTTACATCGATGAAGAGGAGCTCCAAGTATGTGACAAAACTATAGGAGAAATAGCAGACAAACTTGAGCCAAAGGCATATACATCTAGGGAATTTATTAAAGAGATTGGTAAATATCTAAAAACAAACTCAAAAAAGAAAGGTTCTTTAATAGAAACAGCTTATGATAACGACGTTCCCATATTTTGTCCTGCATTTACAGATTCAAGTGCTGGTTTTGGATTAGTAATGCACCAAGAAAGAAATCCCAAAAATCATATAACTATTGACTCAATCAGAGAATTTAGGGAATTAACTGAGATTAAAATTAAATCTAAAGGATCAGGACTATTTATGATTGGTGGTGGGGTTCC
>CACKBK010000026.1 GCA_902598425.1 uncultured Pelagibacteraceae bacterium
GGAAATCTATCCGGAGGTCAAAAAAAACTTCTTGAGCTTGGAAGAACTATGATGGTTGATGCAAAACTTGTACTTTTAGATGAGGTAGGGGCTGGAGTTAATCGTACATTGCTAAAAGATTTAGGAACAGCCATACTAAGACTTAACAAAGAAAAAGGTTACACTTTTTGCATGATAGAACATGATATCGATTTCATAAGCAGAATGTGTGATCCAGTTATAGTTATGTCTGAGGGATCAGTTTTGTTTGAGGGTACTTCCGATGAGGTAAAGAGAAATGATAAAGTAATTGATAGTTATTTAGGAAGAAGCAATCAAAAAATTATGGATGTCCAATAATGCACTTTTTTGAGGGAAATCAAATGACGGCCGGTTACGGTAATGGACCAGATATTATTTCATCATGCACAATTAAAGTTAATAAAGGTGAAATAGTTGCGATATTAGGACCTAATGGTGCAGGTAAATCTACAGCAATGAAAGCAATGCTTGGGTTACTTAATTTAAAGTCCGGAAATATTAAAATAAATGGAACAGATATTTCAAAGCTTTCACCACAAGAAAGAGTTAAATCTGGTATTTCGTTTGTGCCTCAAACAAAAAATGTTTTTTCTGAACTGACAGTAAGAGAAAATTTAGAAGTTGGAGCATTTTTAAGAGAAGATAATATAAACAATGTTATTGAAGAAATTTATGATCTTTTTCCAATATTAAGAGAAAAAAGTTCTCAAGTTGTTGGTCAGTTGTCTGGTGGACAAAGACAACAGGTTGCTTTGGGTAGAGCTTTAATGATAAAGCCATCAGTATTAATGTTAGATGAGCCGACCGCAGGTGTCTCACCGATAGTTATGGATGAATTATTTCAACATATATTGAGAGTAAAAGAGACCAATGTGGGAATAATTATGGTCGAACAAAATGCTAAACAAGCACTAAGCATATCTGATCGAGGCTATGTTCTAGTTACCGGACAAAATAAATTTGAAGGTTCTGGAAGTGAACTATTAGAAGATCCAGAAGTAAGAAGATCTTTTCTTGGGGGATAATTTGGAATTATTAAATGCAGTAATTTTATTGTTAAATTACACTGTAATACCAGCAATTACTTATGGATCTCAATTAGCACTGGGTGCAATTTTTGTGACATTAATTTATGGAGTACTTCGATTTGCTAATTTTGCAACCGGTGACATGATGTCATTTGGAACAATGTTCGCGGTTTTACTCACATATTATTTTCAATCAATTGGAGTTGGACTAGGACTTTTACCAACAGCATTATTGACACTGCCTTTAGCGATCCTTGCAATGATTTTATACATGTTATTTATTGATAAATTTGTTTTTAAATATTACAGAATAAGCAAAAGTGCACCTGTTCAATTAGCCATGGTTAGTGTTGGTGTAATGTTTGTTACTCAAGCAATTATAAGAATAATTATAGGACCATTTGATAGAAGGTTTATGGATGGTGAAAAATTTATTCTTAAAGCCTCTGAGTTTAAAGAAATGACAGGACTAAGCGAGGGGCTTACTATCAAATCTACACAGGCTATAACACTTGTGGTTACAATTATTTTAGTTTCAACTTTATTTTGGTTTTTAAATAAAACTAAAACTGGCACAAGCATGAGAGCTTACTCTGATAATGAAGATTTAGCTTTGCTATCTGGTATAGACCCTAAAAAAAGTTGTTATGATCACTTGGATTATAGCTGGATTTTTGGCGACTGTTGGAGGAGTTTTATACGGCTTAGATAAAAGTTATAAACCATTTGTTTATTTTAATAATATGCTTCCAATTTTTGCTGCAGCAATTGTAGGAGGAATTGGAAATCCCTATGGTGCATTTTTAGGTGGTTATGTAATAGCATTTGCAGAGATTTTGGTTACTTATGCATATAAAAAGTTTTTTATTTATTTGTTACCAGAGTTTTTAGAGCCAGATTCTTTGGTACAATTATTATCTACAGATTACAAATTTGCAGTTTCTTTTTCAATATTGGTAATAGTCTTGTTATTTAGACCTTCTGGTATTTTCGAGGGAAAAAAGATATGAGAAAATATTTTAATATTATAGCTGCTTATTCTATCATGTTATTTTTAATAATCATGGTTGGAATATTCCAATCATGGTCGATTGCACTATCTATTTTAAATTATTGTTTAATTTCTGCAGTGATGACTATGGGTGCAAATATTCAATGGGGATACGCAGGTTTAATAAACTTTGGCATTATGGGTTATACAGCTCTTGGTGGATTAGCTGTAGTTTTGGTTTCAGTTGCACCCGTTCCTGAAGCTTGGAGCGCAGGAGGATTAAATATTATAGGTAGTTTAATTTTGATAATTAGTCTGGTTTTAATTGTAAGATTTTTTTTAAAAAAATATAAAGATCACAAGTATAAAAACTATTTTATTACATTTTCAATTATATTTGGGGTAATTTTAATTAGGTTTGTTGCATTCCCAGGTATTGAAGCAATTGAAGCAGTTAATCCTGCAAAAACTGGTTTTCTTGGTGGACTTGGTATGCCAGTATTATTTTCTTGGATTATTGGAGCAATTTTTGCAGCTGGGTTGGCATTTATTGTTGGTAAAATTGCCTTAGGGTTAAGAGCTGACTATCTTGCAATAGCAACATTACTAATTGCTGAGATAGTTGTATCAATTATTAAACATGAAGATTGGTTAGCAAGGGGAGTTAAAAATGTAATTGGATTGAAAAGACCAGTTCCCTACGAGATAGATCTACAAACCTCTCCCTGGTTTATTAACTTAGTTGAAAAACTGCATCAAGGAAAATTAAATTTATTAAGTTCGGTTTCTGATAAAAAAGATATGTTAAACCAATTAGTCATAGATGCATCATCTGTGTATGTAAAACTATGTATGACTGGTTTATTTTTAACAGTAGTTATAATTTTATTAATCCTTACCCAAAAAGCTCTATATTCACCTTGGGGAAGAAAAATGAGAGCTATTAGAGATAATGAAGAAGCTGCAGGAGCAATGGGTAAAAATGTAGTCAAGGAGCATTTGCTTATTTTTATTTTAGGATCAGCAATTGTTGGTTTGGCGGGTGCAATGATGGTGACTAATGATGGCTTGTTTACCCCTGGAAGCTATCGACCAATGAGATATACTTTTGTTATTTGGGTAATGGTAATTGTTGGCGGAACTGGTAATAATTTTGGAGCAATATTAGGTGGATTTGTAGTGTGGTTTTTATGGGTAGAAGCTGGACCAATAGCATTATATTTAATTAATTTTTTTACTACACATTTAGATGAAACTAATGCATTAAAGGTTCATCTTATTGAGAGTGCACCTTATTTCAGATTTTTAATGATTGGAGTTGGACTATTAGTAATAATGAGATATCGTCCAAAGGGATTAATTCCAGAAAAAATAAACGTCAAAAAAATATGAAATATATATTACTTGGAATGGCTTTAGCATTTGCGATGTATTTAAGTGATAAATACATTTTCTAATGAACAAAAATCTTTTATTATTAACTCTTAGTCAAATTTTTAGTTTCACAGCAGCACCAGTTACTGTTTTCTTAAGTGGAATAATTGGTTCTCAAATAAGTCCAATAAAATCACTAGCAACTTTACCAATGTCAATCTCTGTAGTGGGCATAGCTATAGGAGCAATTATTGCAACCAGGGTAATGAGTTTGATTGGTAGAAAATACGGATTTATATTAGCATCAATTGGCAATACATTATTTTCTATTTTAGCAGCTTACTCTATATACAGCCAAAATTTTATTTTATTTTGTTTTGCAAATGTATTTATAGGTATTGGAATGGCATTTACACACCAGTATCGTTTCGCAGCTGCTGAAAGTGTTAATAAAGAGATGGCACCAAAAGCAATATCAATAATATTATTTGGTGGGATCATTTCAGCATTTTTAGGACCAAGTCTTGCAAATTTTTCAAAAGATTTGATTAGTGAAAACTTATATGTTGGATCATATCTGTCTCTCGCTCTATTAACTTTTATTCCATCAATTCTTTTTTTATTTTATGAAGATAATTCAAAATTAGAGATTAATTTACAATATAAAGGAAGAAGCTATATTGAATTAATTTCACAGCCAAGATTTTTCCAAGCTGTATGTGCATCAGCATTTGGATATGCAATTATGACATTTCTTATGACTGCAACTCCTATCAGCATGCATGTAATGGAAAATATGAGCTTAAGCAAAACCAGTATTGTTATTCAGTTTCATGTTGCTTCAATGTTTTTACCATCACTTATTACAGGTTTTTTAATTAAAAAATTTGGTAATAGTAATATTATTTATGCAGGTATATTTCTTTATAGTATTACATTGATTGTAAGTTTTTTTGATCAAACTTTTTTAAATTATATGGTTGCTTTAATATTTTTAGGATTAGGTTGGAACTTTTTGTTTATTTCAGGAACAAGTTTACTTGTTTTGACTTATAAAGAGGAGGAAAAATTCAAAGCACAGGGTCTAAATGATTTTGTAGTTTATTCTATACATGCAATAGGAAGTTTATCGGCAGGGATTTTCATTACACTTACAAGCTGGAAAACAATGAATTTAATTTGTATTCCTTTTATGCTTTTAATTGCATTAGCAACAATAAGAGCTGAAATTCACGCAAAAAAAAACCCTAGCGTAACTTAACGCTAGGGTTTTTAAGTATAAAACTATCTTTGTTTTTTAGTTTTGAATTTTCCACCTTTTATTTCTTTTTCGAGGAAAGATCCAAAAGCTTCTCCAACATTGGTAAATTCTACTCCAGTTGCTCCTTCGTAGTTTACTGCTTTACCTTTAGATAGAAGATCTAAAGCTTTTTTAAGTTGACCTGGATAAATTTTAGTCCCAGGCGCGTTAGCCACTGACATTACATTTTTTTGAATAGTAGCTCTATCTGCTTTACCACCTGCTTGCATAGCCAATGTTATTAAAGCGGCAGCATCATAAGATTCTCCTGTGTAAGGTCCAGAAGAGTCAATTCCACCAGCTTTAGCAACTTTTGCAAATACTCCAGCTCCTTTACCAGTAGATCCTGGTATTGAACCAAATGATTTATTTAAAGCTTTACCAAAATTATCTGTTAAAGAGTCACCAATCATACCATCAGATAAAATAAAAGTATCAAAAGCTCCAGAATCAAGAGATCCTTGAATAATACCTTTACCACCTTGGTCTAAGTAACCAATTACAGCAACAGCATCACCACCAGCAGAAGCTAAAGTTGCTACTTCAGCTGCATAATCTGCTTTTCCATCTTCGTGAGCTGCACTTGTTGTAACTTTAATACCATGAGCTTCTACAGCAGCTTTATAAACATCTGCTAAACCTTTTCCGTAGTCATTGTTTGTATAAGTTATGGCAACACTTTTCACACCTCTATCCTTAGTAATATCTGCTAAAATCTGTCCACCTCTTGCATCAGATGGAGCAGTTCTAAAAAAATATCCTTTATCTTCTATTGTTGTGAGTCCCGGCGATGTTGCAGATGGAGAAATCATAACAACCCCATTTGGAACCGCAACATTAGATGCAATTGCTCCAGTAACACCAGAACAGTCCGCACCCATAATTGCCACAACACCATTTGAAACCAATCCTTCTGCAGCAGAAGTTGCAGCAGCAGAATCTACACAAGTAGAGTCAGCTCGTTCAACTTTAATTTTCTTTCCACCTAATAAAGAACCAGAGTCAGATGCCTCATTGAATGCTAATTCAGCAGACGCAGCCATTGCAGGAGTAAGAGACTCAATAGGTCCAGTAAAACCTAAAATGATACCCATTTTAATGT
>CACKBK010000027.1 GCA_902598425.1 uncultured Pelagibacteraceae bacterium
TCAATCTTAATTTGTTCAACTGCTGGCTGATCAAAAGGATTTAGATTCAAAGCCTCTCCTATCAAAATTGTCTCTAGCATAAAAAAAGTAAATATTTCTCCCAAAGAACCCTCGGATCGATCGCGTAAGTTAAGACATCTAAATGGTAATTTTTTTTTTTTAAATACAATTTTCGTAGCCTTTTTTTGAGCTAATTTTATTTTTGCTAGATAACTATTTTTTGGACTATCGAGCACATCAAAAAATGTATAAAAATTATTCCTCGGTCCATCCAAGTATAATTGCATCATACTATGATTGTCTCTTGGTAAATTAGAGATGACTGGTAAAAGTCCATTTGATTTTTTTCCCAAGCTTTCAGCAATTAATTGTTGGTACCATTTAAATAAATCTTCTGAGTTTTCATCAAAGTTTAAGATTATTGAGTTAAATTTTTTTTTTTTAATTAAGGAAAGGGTTGAGCTTACATTGCTTATCAAAGAATTAACAAATCTTTTATCTTTAATTAAATGATCAAATCTTTTGAATTTTTTTGGACTCAATCCCATCAGTGATGCTGGAAGCATCCCAACTTCTGATAATACTGAATATCTTCCACCAATATAGTTTCTATGATCAATGATTTCACTTTTAAGTTTTTTTGCTAAGCTTCTAATTTGATTATTGGTATTTTCACAAATAAATAAGTTATTTTTTTTATTTTTTAAACACCTGAAATTAGAAATTGTCTCAAGAGTATTACCTGATTTTGAAATGACTAAATTTAGTGATTTGAGATTTTTATTATAATTTTTTTTTAAATTTATATTATCAATAAAAGTAAATTTTTTTTTAATTTTTGAACCAAAAAAATTATAAATTGCTTTTATACCTAGAGATGAACCACCCATTCCGATTATATTAATATTTTTAAAATGTTTATATTTTCTCAAATTAATACTTTTGAATGCATACTCGTATTTTTCAGAGAAGCTTTGTACAATTTTTTTATGAAGGTTAAAGTTAAGTTTTTTTGATAATTTTATCTCTAGATTTTTATTTTTTTTGATATGTAAAAAATTTTTATAATCTACAATGTATTTAAACATTAATTTTTATTTATTTCTTTTATAACAAACTCCTCAGCAGACCTGTTGTTTGTATCTAGTGTGTTATCGGTATCAATCGATTTTATTAAATTTTCTATTTCCTCATCAATTGCTCCGGATTGGTCTTCAATTTTTTCTGATTGTGGAACTGGAAGATCATTAAAGTCTGGTGGGATTTCTAACGGATTTTTTTTGATTACTAGAAATTCGTCACTATTCTCTCTTTTTTTACCCGTAAGTCCGTCTTTAATACTCTGACAAGAATACAAAAATAATAAACATAGAATATACAAAAAAATTTTTTTCATTTAATTTTTATATCTTACGTTATTCAAAAATAATTCAACAAAAATAAGGCACACTACACCTAACGTAATAAAAACATCTGCTATATTAAATATAAACCAATGAAAATCATTATAATTTAAATCAATAAAATCTGGAACTGCAGAATAATAAAGTCTGTCAAAAAGGTTGCCAAGTGATCCACCCAAAATGACAAAAAATATAAGTCCTTTAAAATTATTTGAATTTACACCAAGGTATAAAATTACAAAATTAATTAATACAATTATTAATGTTATTAAATTATAAATATATTGTTTTTCAAATGACAATAATCCAAACCCTATTCCTGTATTCCAAACTAAAATAATATTTATAAATTGATTTAGATAAATATCTACTTCTCCATAGGTTTCGGCAATATTTATAACATAAATCTTTGAAATTCTATCTAAAGCAAAAATCAATAACGTAATTAAAAAATAAAAAAAAATTTTTTTGTTTAAAAATTTTGTCATTTAAAACTGCATGTTGGGTGTCTTTCACACTCTGTTTCTCTTATTTTCCAACAAATAGAACATTTTTTTCCGTTTGCTTTTGAAGTTTTTACTTCTATGTTGTCTTTTGCATTTTCATCCAGAATAGTATTTGCAAGTGAAGTTATACATATTTCTGAAAAATCATATTTTTTTGCAAGATCATAAAGCTCCTTACTCAATCTGATATCAATTGCAGTTTCTAAGCTAGATCCTATTGTTTTGGCTGCTCTTTTTTCTTCAATACTTATATTTGCTATATCTCTTATTTTTTTAATTTTTACCCAGTTGTTATTGAGTTCCTCATCTTTCCAAGTTTTTGGAAATTCTGGAAATTTTTTTAAATGAATACTGTTTTTTTCATCTTTGTTTAAAAGACTAAAAATTTCTTCTGTCGTAAAAGATAAAATTGGTGCAAACCATTTTAGCAAAGCATCCAATATTGTATTTAATATTAAAATACAGCTTTGTCTCTTATCTGAATTTTTTTTATCGCAATATAAAGTATCTTTTCTGATGTCAAAATAAAATGAAGAAAGATCTACAGTACAGAAGTTTAATAGTTCTTTGTACAAAACATGAAAGTTGTACTCTCTAAAATTTGCTTTAAATTTTTCATTCAATATATACAATTTGTGTAACATTAATTTTTCGAGTTCTGGAAGTTTGCTAATATCAATATTGGAATATTCTTGCTCTAAATAATTATCGTTTATATTTCCCATTAAGTATCTAAATGTATTTCTTATCTTCCTATATGCTTCAGCATGTTGCTCTAAAATCGAGTAATCTATTCTTAAATCTTCAGAGTAATCGGATGCAGTCACCCAAACTCTAAGAATATCTGCTCCATATTTTTTTAAAATATCTTCAGGAAAGATCTGGTTCCCTAAAGACTTTGACATTTTCAAACCCTTGCCATCCATCACAAATCCGTGAGATAAGATACTTTCAAATGGAGCTCTGCCTCTTGTTCCACAAGATTCTAATAATGAGGAGTGAAACCATCCTCTATGTTGATCAGATCCCTCTAGGTACATAGATGCAGGCCATTTTAAGTCTCCTCTTTTTTCCAGAACAAAAGAATGTGTGGATCCACTATCAAACCAAACCTCAACAATATCTTTGAGTTTAACAAAATCTTGAGCTTTATATTTATCTCCTAAAAACTTTTGAGGGTCATCTGAAAACCAACAATCTGATCCTTCTTTTTCGTAAATAGACGCAATATTTTCAAACACATCTTCATCTATTAAAACCTTACCGTCAGATTTAGAAATAAATATAGGCAATGGTACGCCCCAAACTCTTTGTCTAGAAACACACCAATCTGGTCTTGTTTCGATCATTGATCTCAATCTTTCTTTCCCTTTTGCAGGATAAAACTCTGTATCATCAATAGCTTTTAGAGCTTTATCTCTTAATTTATGGCTCTCCATAGAAATAAACCATTGAGGTGTAGCTCTATGGACTAATGGAGCTTTGGATCTCCACGAATGGGGATATGAGTGGTTTAGTTTTCCGTTCGCTAATAAATTTTTTTCATTCTTAAGCTTCTCAATAACAATTGGGTTTGCTTTAAAAATATGAATGCCTTCAAAATTTAAAACATGTTTTGTATACTTTCCATCATCATCAACTGTTTCGACAGCTTTAATATTATTATTTAAACATAAATTAAAATCATCTGGACCATGGCTTGGAGCGCAATGTACTATTCCTGAGCCTTGTTCTGTCGTAACAAACCTTGCCTCAAGCATTGGTATATCATAATTGTAACCTAAATTCTTAAATGGATGGGAGCAAACTACTCCATCAAAATCAGATCCATTTATTTCACTTATAATTTTGTATTCGTTAATTTTACAATCCTCAACTACACTTTTTAAAAGATCCTTTGCAACTATAATTTTTCTATTGTTAAAATCGCCTTTGTCATTAATCTGTATTACAACATATTTTAAAGATTTGTTGTAAGCTAAAGCTTTATTTGCTGGTATCGTCCATGGTGTAGTTGTCCAGATAATTACTTCAGCACCTAAAAGATTTTTTAATTTTGATTTTTGAATAGGAAACGAAACATAAATTGTATCTGATGTATGATCCATATATTCAACCTCAGCATCAGCTAAAGCGGTTTTTTCTACTGTGGACCACAAAACTGGCTTATAGCCTCTATATAAACTACCTTCTTTTAAAAATTTACCTAATTCTCTTACTATTTGAGCCTCAGCGTCATAACTCATTGTAGAATAATAATTTTCCCAATCTCCAACAACTCCAAGCCTTTTAAATTGTTCTTTATGAACTTTGATCCATTTATTAGCAAACTCTCTGCATTCTTTTCTAAATTCAACGACTGGTACGTCATTTTTATTTTTTTTATTTTTTTTATATTGTTCTTCTATTTTCCATTCAATCGGCAAACCATGACAATCCCATCCTGGAACATATACTGAGTCTTTGCCATCCATTTGATGAAATTTTGTGATTATATCTTTAAGAATTTTATTAAAAGCTGTTCCCATATGAATATTACCATTTGCATAAGGAGGTCCATCGTGAAGAACAAACTTTTCTTTGCCTTTATTATTTTCTCTTAATAAATTGTAAAGATCGATTTTATTCCAATGTTCAACGATTTTAGGTTCTTTCAATGGAAGGTTTGCTTTCATTGAAAAAGCTGTTTTTGGAAGATTTATTTGATCTTTGCTCATTTTAATTTTTTAGCTATTCTTACATCTTTTTTTATCTGTTTTTTTAATTCATCTATACCATTAAATTTTTTTTCACCCCTGATAAACTTCAAAAACTCAACAGTTAGCTTTTTATTATAAAGATTTTTTTTAAAATTAAAAATATTTACCTCAAGAAGAATTTTATTTTGGTTAAATGTAGGTCTATAACCCAAGTTTGCGATTCCATTCAGTTTTTTTTTTGTCTTATTAATTAAGATTTTAACGGCATAAACTCCTGGCTTAGCTATCACATAATTTCCAATATCTATGTTGCAAGTTGGGAATCCGATAGTTTTACCCAATCTTCTTCCAAGTTGTACAATTCCCTGAATGGACCAATTTCTATCTAAGTATTTATTGGCAGTAGAGATTTGTCCTTTTTCTAAAAGTTTCCTTATAGATGTTGAAGATATAATCTTTTTCTTTTTTTTTAAAGGTGATGGATTTATTATTCTATAATTAAATTTTTTTTCGAAAAATTTTAATAATTTTACATCTCCCTCACGCTTATGACCAAATCTAAAATTATTACTTACAAAAATTAATTTTGCAGATAACTTTTTGTGAAGGAATTTTTCAATAAATCGATTACATGTTATCTTTGAAAATTTTAGGTCGAATTTTTTATTAATAACAAAATCAACTTTAAATCTTTTTAAAATTTCTAACTTTTGATTAAAGTTGGATATTCTATAATTTCTAATTTTTTTGAAAAAAAACATTTTAGGGATTGGATCAAATGTTACTACCCCAATTTTATATTTTTTTCTTTTTTTTAATATTAAAGCTTTTTTAAACAATTTTTGATGCCCTAAATGAACGCCATCAAAATTTCCAATTAATATAATTGAGTTTTTGTGTTTTTTTTGAACATCAAAATTTTTATAATATTTTATTTTACTTACCATTTTAAAAGTGATTGATAATAATTAATTTTTACATTGTATTTTAATTGAACTTTTTCAATATTTTTATCTATTTCTTT
>CACKBK010000028.1 GCA_902598425.1 uncultured Pelagibacteraceae bacterium
AAAGACCAACAAATTTACATGCTGTTGAAAATATTTCTTTATCTTCCAAAGTTCCATCTTTAGCTTTATCAAAGAGTTTGTGTAGTACAGCGATAAAACCTGGCGTATTTAAATCGTCATATAAAGGTTTTAAATCATTATCCTCTATCAATACCTTTTTATTTACAGGCACAAAGCAATTGTACCATTTATCTAAAGTTCTATTACATTCATCCATCAGTTTATCATTCCAGTCCAGTGGTTGACTGTAATGGGTACTCATTAGAGCTAATCTTAAAACTTGACCGTTATACTTTTTTTTATAATCACTTATTTTTAAAATATTACCTTGAGACTTAGCCATTTTCTCTTTTGAGATTGTGATAAAATTATTGTGTACCCAATAATTTGCAAATTTTTTTGTTTTATTTGCACAAACAGATTGGGCTATTTCATTCTCATGGTGCGGAAATATTAGATCTCTTCCACCTCCGTGAATATCAAATGTATTCCCAAGATATTTTTTTGACATAACAGAACATTCTAAATGCCAACCAGGTCTTCCTTTTCCCCAAGGTGAATTCCATGATGGCTCATCATCATTTGAAGGCTTCCATAACACAAAATCCTCTGGACTATCCTTGTTATCAGATAATTCTACTCTTGACCCTGCAATTAAATTATCTAGATCTTTGTTTGAGAGTTTTCCATAATCGTTAAAATTTTTAACTTTAAAATAAATATGTTTGTTATTTTCATATGCAAATTTATCTTTAATTAATTCTTGGATCATATTTATCATAGGCTCAATATTATCTGTAGCCTTAGGTTCATACGTTGGAATTTCACAATTTAAATATTTACAATCCTCGTGAAATTTTTTTGTTATATTTAATGTCAACTCAGATATTGAAATATTTTTTTCTTTAGAGGATTTAATAATTTTGTCATCAATATCGGTTATATTTCTCACATAGGTTACAGACTTACTTCCATATTTACATTTGAGAACTTTGAATAATAAATCAAAAACAACTAAAGGTCTGGCATTTCCAATGTGTGGGTCATCATAAACAGTTGGTCCGCAAACATACATACCAATTTTTTTTGGATCTATTGGAATAAATTTCTCTTTTTTATTTCCTAAACTATTAGATAAAAAAATATCCTTATTCATTTAGTTCCAATTTCTAAATCCACTCGTAAGGGGAAATCTTCTGTCTCTTCCAAAAGCTTTTGATGTAACTTTTGGTCCAGGTGCAGACTGAAATCTTTTATATTCAGATCTAGCTAATAGGTGCGATGTTTTTTCTACGGTTTTTCTTTCAAAACCTTTTGATACAATCTTTTCAACTGAAATCTCTTTTTCAACAAGGCCTTTTAAAATTTCATCCAAAATTTCATATTCCGGTAAACTATCTGTATCTTTTTGATTCTCTCTTAATTCAGCAGTTGGAGCTTTGTTAATTATGTTTTCTGGAATAACTCTTCCTTTGGGTCCTTTAAATAATTCGGAAAAATTTTCATTTCTCCATCTGCATAATTTAAAAACATCTGTTTTCCATACATCTTTAATTGGTGCAAAGCCCCCACACATATCACCATATAAAGTTGAATATCCAACAGCATATTCTGATTTATTACCAGTTGCTAATACCATATAACCATATCGGTTAGATAATGCCATAAGCAACAATCCCCTGAGTCTTGATTGAATATTTTCCTCTGTAATACCTGGTGAAAAACTTTTTCCATTAAATTTTCCTAAAGTTTTATCAATTATCTTCATTGCTTCATTAATTTCTAAATTTGAAAAATTGATTTTTAATAGACTCGCAGTATCTTCGGCATCATTTAAACTATCTTTTCCTGTGAAGTGACTGGGAAGCATAATTGAATGAACCATGGCTGATCCAAATGCATCTGTTGCAATTGCTGCAACAAGAGCTGAGTCAATTCCACCTGACAAACCTAAAACAACTCCAGGAAATTTATTATTATTGACATAATCTCTTAGCCCAACAACCAAGGCTTTATACAGTCTTTCAGTTCCTGATGAACTTTTGGTTATATTTCCATTTCCAATCCATTTTTCATTTTGTTTTTCAAAATCTATAATCGAAATCTCCTCTTTAAATTCTGAAGAACAAAAAAATTTATTCCCATCGTGATTTAAGCCAAAAGATGTACCATCAAATATAAGTTCGTCTTGACCCCCCGTTCTGTTTAGATAAACAAGTGGAATTTTGGTCTCTTTAACTCTTAATAAAGTTATATGATCTCTTTCAGAACTTTTTGAAATCGTAAAAGGTGACGCGTTGATTGCAATAATAATCTCTGCTCCAGAATTTGATAGTTTTTCTAAAACTGTCTTTTCCCAAATATCTTCACAAATTGGCAATCCAAACTTAATACCTTTTATTGTTACACAATCTTCCAACTCACCTTCGGTGAAAATTCTTTGTTCATCAAAAACTCCAGTATTTGGAAGTTCATATTTATCTTTAATAGCCTTTATTTTTCCGTTTTCAGCAACATATACCGAATTTTTAATTGCTGTATTATCTTTCCTAGGTGCGCCAAATATTATTGCTGATTTTCCATCTTTTGTATTTTCGACAAGTCTTTTTATCTCACGTTCTACTAAATTTAAAAAATCCTCTCTCAAAACTAAATCGTCTATTGGATATCCAGAAATATAAAGCTCTGGGGCTACTAATAAATCAACATCATTATTTAATTCAGATCTGACTTTTAATAATTTATCAACATTTCCCGAAACACCTCCAACTAAAGGGTTTAATTGAGCAAGTGCAATTTTAAGTTTTTCATTCATGTTTCAGATATAGTCACTTTTATTTTATATTGTATAGAGTCAATAGTTATATTTAATAAGCTCATTTGTCTAAATAAGCTATTAAGAAGCTGCTTTAATAATATTTTTTGCGTAATTTGAATTTTTCTTTATTTCATCAGATATTAAAAACGCTAATTCCAGGGATTGATCTGCATTTAATCTTGGATCGCAATGAGTATGGTATCTGCTTGATAAATCTTGATCAGAAATATTTTTTGCTCCACCAGTACATTCTGTCACATTTTGTCCAGTCATCTCAATATGAAGTCCTCCAGCATAGGACCCTTCGCTTTGATGGACAGCAAAAACATTTTTAACCTCTTTAAGTACACTGTTGAATGGTCTTGTTTTAAATCCTGTTGATGACACTAATGTATTGCCATGCATAGGGTCACATGACCAAATTACATTAAGACCTTCTTTTTTAATACCCCTGATTAGCTTCGGTAGAAATTTTTCAACTTTATCATGTCCAAATCTTGAAATTAAAGTTATTTTTCCTTTTTCATTTTTTGGATTTATTTTTTCACATATTTTTGCAATCTCATCTGGCTTTGATGTTGGTCCACATTTGATACCTATTGGATTTTCTATACCTCTACAAAATTCCACATGGCCACCATCAATCTGTCTTGTTCTATCTCCAATCCAAACAAAATGAGCGGAAGTGTCATGGTATTCACCAGTGGTTGAGTCTACTCTTGTCATCGACTCTTCAAATGGTAAATGTAAAGCTTCGTGGGAAGTCCAAAAGTTTACAGTTTTTAATCTTCTATTAAAATCTGAATTGATCCCACAAGCATCCATGAACGCTAAGGCATCAGCAATTTTGTCCTCTAGCTCTTTAAACTTTTTTGCTTGAGGACTTTTCTTTATATAACCTAAATTCCATAAGTGAACTTTCTTAAGATCAGAAAAACCACCATGACAAAATGCTCTTATTAAATTTAATGTGGACGCAGATTGTGAGTAAGCTTTAAATAATCTTTTTGGGTCAGGCTTTCTAGCTTTTTCTGTAAATTCTATTCCATTAATATTGTCTCCAAGATAACTTGGCAGTTCTCTGTCACCCTGTTTTTCCGTCGGTGCACTTCTTGGTTTTGAAAATTGCCCTGCAATTCTTCCAAGCTTAACAACAGGTAAAGATGCTGAATAAGTTAACACTAATGACATTTGAAGGAATACTTTGAAGTAATCTCTTATTTTATCTGGGTTAAATTCTGCAAAGCTCTCTGCACAATCACCTCCTTGTAAAAGAAAAGCTTTACCATCAACAACTTCAGCTAACTGATTTTTTAAATGCGTAGTTTCACCTGCAAATACTAATGGGGGAAAGCTCTTAATTTTATTTAAAACAATATTAAGATCCTTTTCATCCTCATAACTTGGGATGTGTTTTACAGGATAATTTCTCCAGCTATTTACTTTCCATTTTTTCATAATCAACCTTAGATTGTTTTAACAGAGTTTACTGATTATTCAACAGTTACAGATTTTGCTAAATTTCGAGGTTTATCAATATCGTAACCCTTTTTTAATGCAGAATGATATGCAAGTTTTTGTAATGGAATTGTTATTAAAAAAGGTAAAAGATCGTCATCTGTATTTTCTACTTCTATCTTTTGCCAAATATTTTCAGAAAATATTTCATCTGTGCTTTTATTGGTAATTAATAATACCTTGGCACCTCTTGCAATCACTTCCTGCATATTTGAAATTGTTTTATTATAATAATAATCTCTTGGGGCAATCACAACTACAGGCATTCCATCCTCTATTAAAGCAAGAGGTCCATGTTTCATTTCCCCTGCTGGATATCCTTCAGCATGTATATAAGCCAATTCTTTTAATTTAAGAGCACCTTCTAAGGCGATTGGGAATGAACTTCCTCTTCCTAAAAACATTGAACCTTTTGCATCAACAAATGAATTGCATGCTGATTGAATTTGATTATCAGTATCTAATGTATTTTTTACTAGATCCGCTAGACTTAAAAGAGATTTAATTTTTGTTTGGTACTTATCTTTATCAATACTTCCCCTCACAAAAGCTATTTTAATTGAAAATAAATATAAAACTAACATTTGACCAAGGAAAGCTTTTGTGGATGCAACGCCAATTTCTGGGCCACAATGTATAGGAAGTACAAATTTAGAGTCGCGAGCAATTGAACTTTCAACAACATTGACAACACTGCAGGTTTTCATTTTATTTTTATTACATAAATCTAATGCTGCATAGGTATCGGCAGTTTCACCTGATTGAGATACAAATATATACAAGCTTTCACTTTTAAATTTATTTTTCCTGTATCTAAATTCAGATGCAATATCTACAGATATATCTAAATCCGTTAACTGTTCAAACCAATGTTTTGCCATCAAGCAAGAATGATATGCTGTTCCACATCCAATCAGTACGATTGATGATATTTCATTCTGTTTCCAGGGAAAATTTAAAAGATTTATATCTTTGTTAACTTTATCAATATATTCATTTATACAATTTTTTATTGTAATTGGTTGTTCCTCAATTTCTTTTGCCATAAAGTGTTTGTAATCTCCTTTATCGTAATCACCCTC
>CACKBK010000029.1 GCA_902598425.1 uncultured Pelagibacteraceae bacterium
CAGCTGCCATTAATTCTTTCTCATTTTTTGAAATTTGTTCAATTCTTAGAGCATCTACTGTTATATCTTGTGTTGAGGAGGCAATGGCAAATGTCCTTTGTTGGTCTTGGTTTAATAGTGATATTATTTAATATCGGGCTTCTTTTTATAAAAGAAAAAGATTTTAATTCAAAAAAGAATAATCAAAACCAGTTAGATAAAAAGATAATAAAAAGTTTAAAAGTAAATAATATACTTGTAAGAATTACAGCTTGGATTTCATCAACAATTTCTGGACCACTAATCAATTTTTTTAAGAAAAATGGTTTTAAAATAGCTCTTAGTATTTTATGTTTTATTTTTTTATTTAAGATAGGTGAGGCATTTTTGGGAAGGATGTCGGTTATTTTTTATAAAGAAATAGGTTTTTCTAAATCTGATATTGCATTATATTCAAAAACTTTTGGATGGATTACGACTGTCATTTTCACATTATTAGGAGGCCTGTTTGCAATAAGATCAGGTGTAATAAAGTCAATGTTTTTTGCTGGGATATTAATGGCTTCGACAAACCTTCTTTTTACAATACTTGCCTGGAGTGAAAAATCTTATTTCCTATTTGCATTAGCCGTAATTCTTGATGATGTTGCAGCAGCATTTGCAACTGTTGCTTTTGTAGCTTTCATATCTCTTCTAGTTGATCGAAATTATACAGCTACCCAGTATGCACTTTTAGCATCTATTGGTACCGCTGGGAGGACGAGTCTTGCATCTTCCTCGGGTGCTTTAGTAGATTGGTTGAATGGAGATTGGGGAACTTTTTTTATTATAACTGCTTTAATGGTAATACCATCACTGATTTTACTTTACAAAATAAAAGATAAAATAAATTTAAATGACTAAATACTGTTCTCAAGCAATAACTAAAAATATTTATAAATCTAATTCTGAAAAATCAGAAATAACTTCACAAATTTTATATGGAGAAAATTTCAAAATTATATCAAAAAGTGCAAATTGGCTTAAAATTAGTTCCTCTTTTGATAACTATAGAGGATTTATAAGAAATAATAATTACATAAAAGTAGTAAAAAACACACATAAATGTTTTAATTTGAAAACAAGGATTTATAAAATTAATAAATCAAAAAATTTTATCAAAACAAAATTTTTTTTACCATTTAATAGTAGAATTAAAGTAATTAGCGTTAAAAAGAATTTTGTAGAATTCCAAAAAAACAGATGGCTCAAAAAAAAATATTTAAAAAAAATAGGTCATAAAGAAAGAGATTTTTTCAAAATTTTAAAAAAATTTAATAATATTAAATATGTTTGGGGCGGAAAGTCTTACAAAGGTATAGATTGTTCTGCTTTAATTCAGCTATATTATCAATATAATAATGAATATTTTCCAAGGGATACAAAAGATCAAATTAAAACTAAAAAAGGTAAAAAAAGTCTAACTAAATTTCAAAAAGGTAATATTATTTATTGGAAAGGACATGTCGCAGTATGTATAAATTCAGAAAAATTAATACATGCTTATGGGCCTATGAAAAAAGTTATAATTATGAATACACATGAAACAATAGAAAGAATATATAAAACAGCAAAGCTTAAGGTAAAAAAAATCACGAAAATTTAAATGGATTTACAAGAAAAATTCAACATTCTATTAACAAAATTTAATCTTGGTAAGTTTGACGAAGTTATTTTTGAGGCTACTTTAATGTCAAAAAAATATCCAGCTCAAGAGGTATTTATAAATCTATTATCACTTTCCTACCAGGCAAAAGGTGAATTCAGTAAATCAATATTAATTTTAGAAGAAGCGTTAAAAAAAGGTAAAAAAAACTTTAATTTTTGGAATAATTTGGGTTTGGGTTATCTTAAAATAAAAAATTTTAATAAAGCAGAAGAGTGTTTAATTGAAGCAAATAAATTGAATCCTAAATTTATAAATACTTTAAATAATTTGGGAAATTTATATGTTGAATTGAATAATTTTGATAAAGCAGAGCTTTTTTTTAAAAAGGCATTAGAAATCAATGATAAAATAATAGAAACAAACTACAATCTAGCTACACTTTTACAATCAGTGGGTAGAATTGAAGATGCTAAGCATTTTTATAACAAAACATTGGATATAAACGAGAACTTTACTAGAGCTGATTTTGGTTTAGCAATGTTAGAAAAGTACGATTCTTCAAATAACCACATTAAAATTATGGAAAGTAAAACAAATAAAGAATTACATAAATCTAGCTATAAAGATTTATATTTTGCATTAGGAAAAGTTTATGAAGATATCGGCGATTTTGATAAATCCTTTTTGTATATAAAAAAAGGCAATGACATTAAAAAAGAGATTACGAATTATCAAATTGAAAAAGATAAAAAATTATTTGAAGAAATAATTTCCTTTCAAGAAAAAAACGAACTAAATAACAATTCAAAAGAAAATATGAAGAATGTGATATTCATACTTGGAATGCCAAGGACAGGAACATCAATGGTTGAACAAATTATATCAAATCACAGCGAAGTAGAAGGAGGTGGTGAAATCAGTTTACTCTCATTTTACCTTGATAAATTTTTTAATAATAAAAATAAAAATCTGGACATAAATGAGCATTTAAATTTAATTAAAAAAGAATATTTGGATTATTTAAATAAAATAACAAAATCAAAAATCATAACTGATAAAGCTCCTCTAAATTTCAGATGGATAGGAATTATAAAATATCTATTTCCGAATTGTAAAATTATACACTGTAAACGAGACCCCTTAGAGAGTAGTTGGTCAATCTTTAAAAATGAATTTGAAAGAGGTATGTTTTTTTCAAACACATTCGAAGATATTGCAGAGTTTTATAATTTATATAAAAATTTAATGGATTATTGGAAAAAAAAATTTGATGACAATATTTTTGACTTAAATTATGAGGATTTGATTAATGATCCAGAAAATAAAATAAAAGAAATAATTAGTTACTGCGGTCTGGATTGGCAAAATAATTGTTTAGAATTTTATAAAAATAAAAAATCTATTAAAACTGTTAGTTTTATGCAGGCTAGAAGACCTATTTACAAAGATTCTTTGAAGGGATCAAGTAAGTTTAAAAAACATTTAAATCAACTTGAAAAGTTACTTAAAACCTAATTTCTTCCAAAATCTGGTTTGTTAATATCTTGTTTTAATTTAATTATTTTTTGACGAACTTTTTTTGCGTCTTTCAATTTTCTAATAATGACTTTATTATTATTACCCCGAATATTACGTTTAAAAGATTTTAAATTTTTTATAAATAAATCTATAACTTGAGATATATTTTTTTTGTTACTAAAAAATATGTCTCTCCACATAATCTCGTTAGATGCGGCTATTCTAGAGAAATCCCTAAGTCCACCAGCGCTAAAGTTTAATAAATTGTATCTCTTTCTTTTTTCAAATTCTGTAGCGGTCTGGATTAAATTATAAGCAATAAGATGGGGTAAATGACTTGTTAGTGAAAATATTATGTCATGCTTTTTTGCATCCATAATAACAACTTTTGAACCAAGCTTTTTCCAAAATTTAGATAAGACTTTTAATTTATTTTTATCAGTTTTTTTTTCTTTAATAAGTATGCACCACCTATCATTAAATAAATTTGCATCACCATGTTCTGGACCACTTACCTCTGAACCAGAGATTGGATGACTAGATATCCATGATATTCCTCTCTTTAATTTTTTTTTTGCAATTTTATAATTATTTTCTTTTGATGATCCAACATCAGTAAGAATTGTTTTATGGCTTAATTTTTTATTAATACTTCCAATAATTTTTTCATATTCTGACAGGTGGGTTGCAATTATTATAAGATCCATATCAGAGATTATATTTTTAAAGTTTTCGACAATTTTAAACTTACTTTTTATCTTTTTTAATTTTTTAATATTAGTAATAGATTTTTCTTTGACAAAAATATTTTTCGCAATCTTATTTTTTGATGATGCTCTGAGAATTGACGACCCGATTAGCCCACAACCAATTATTAAAAGATTATTTATCATTATATTATTTTATTAAGAGTTTTTATAAAAAGTGCATTTTCTCTACTTGAACCTATGCTGACTCTTAGTTTATTTTTCATATTGTAAATTTTCATATCTCTCAAAATAATACCTTTTTTTTCTAATTTTTTTAAAACATAATTAGCAGATAGTTTACAAAAATCAAAATTAAGTAAGAAGAAATTTGGACCAGGTGAATTTGAAATGATTTTTTTACTTTCAAAAAATTTTTTTAGTTTTTTAGACCAGTATAAATTATGTTTTATTGATTTAATTATGAATTTTTTATCTTTCAATGCTTCTGTTGCATAAAGTTGTGCTAATTTATTAACGTTAAATGGTGGCTTTATCTTGAAAAGTTCACTAATTATATTTTTTGGTCCATAACCCCAACCGACCCTCATAGAAGCAAGGCCGTATATCTTTGAAAAAGTTCTTAAGATAAAAACATTTTTACTGTTCTTGAATAAATTTAATCCATTTTGGTAATCTTTATTTTTCATATATTCGAAATAAGCATCATCAATTACCAATAAGATTTTGTTATTTAGTTTTTTTCTTAAGTATTTAATTTCTTTAATAGTAATATAAGTTCCAGTTGGATTATTGGGGTTTGCGATGAAAACCATTTTAGTTTTATTTGTTGTCTTGGAAAGAATATTTTTCACTGAAACTTTAAAATTTTCTTCTTTTGCAAATA
>CACKBK010000030.1 GCA_902598425.1 uncultured Pelagibacteraceae bacterium
TACCATTAATAGCAAGTGATGCTTATCATACTGGAGAATGGAAAAATAGAGTTAGAAAAAACTTTTCCAAAATATTTTGATTGATGATCAAAAAAGTTAAAATTGGAATTATTCAAAGTAAAATTTCAGATAATATTCAAAAAAATATAAATTCAGCAATTAAAAATATAAAAAAAGCAGCATTAAAAAAAGCTAAAATAATTTGTATGCCAGAACTATTTTTATCAAATTACTTTTGCCAAACAGAAAGTCATTCAAACTTTAAGCTTGCAGAAAAAATACCTGGCAAAACAACAAAAATATTTTGTCAATTGGCAAATAAATTACAAATAGTATTAATGATTTCATTATTTGAAAAAAAAACACATGGTTTCTATCATAACACCAGCATTGTTATAAGTGAGAAAGGTAAAATTTTATCGAAATATAGAAAAATGCATATTCCTGACGATCCTGGCTACTATGAGAAGTTTTACTTTACTCCTGGAGATTTAGGTTTTAAATCTGTAAAAACAAAGTTTGGCAAAATTGGACCTTTAATATGTTGGGATCAATGGTTTCCAGAAGCTGCAAGATTAACTGCACTTAAAGGTGCGCAAATAATTTTTTACCCAACTGCTATTGGATGGCATCCTAAAGAAAAGAAAAAATTTGGTAAATCTCAACTTGACTCTTGGGTAACAATGCAAAAATCTCACGCAATTGCAAATGGTACATATGTAGTTGCTATTAATAGAGTTGGGGCAGAGAGAAAAGGAAATAAAAAAATAGAATTTTGGGGAAACTCAATAATAATTGATCCAAACGGACAAATAATTGGAAAACTTGGTAATAAAAAAGAAGGAATTTTAATTCGTGAAATAAATTACAATAAAATTGACTCTGTAAGAGAACATTGGCCTTTTTTAAGAGATAGAAGAATTGATTTCTATAAAGGCATATTAAAAAATCCTGAAGATGATTAAAAAACTTCATGAGTTTAGAATGCCAGCTGAATGGGAACCTCAAAAGTCAGTTTGGATTGCTTGGCCTTATAATAAAAATGATTGGCCAGGATTATATCAATATATCCCCAAAGTAATTTTAAAGATTATATATAAGATTTCAAAGAGTCAAAAAGTCAACTTGATAATTAATAAAAACGAAAAAAATATAAAAAAATTAATAAAATTAAATAAAATTAAAAATGTTAATTACTGTTATATTAAGACTGATAGGATATGGCTAAGAGACTCAGGGCCAATATTTATAATAAATAAGAAAACTAAAAAAAAATTAATATTAAACTTTCGTTTTAACGGATGGTCAAAGTATAATAATTATAAAAATGACAATAGAATCAATGAAAAAATTAGTGAGATTACTAATTTAAAAAAGATTGACCCAATAATTAAAAAAAATGGAAGAATTAGAAAAATAATAATGGAAGGAGGAGCGTTTGATATAAATGGCTCAGGATCAATTCTCTTAACAGAGGAATGTTTATTGAGCAAAATTCAGCAAAGAAACAAAAATTTTAATAAAAAAGATTACGAGAAGGTATTTAATAAATATTTAAATATAAAAAACTTTATATGGCTAAAAAAAGGAATTGTAGGCGACGATACACATGGACATATTGATGATATAACAAGATTTGTTTCTAGAAATACAATAATGACAGCAGTCGAGAATAATAAAAAAGATAAAAATTACAAAAATTTGAAAGAAAATCTAAGAATTTTAAAAAAAAGTAAAAGCGAGAAAGGAAAAAAGTTTAAAATTATTGAAGTTCCTATGCCTTCACCAATCTATATTAAAAATACAAGAGTCCCAGCAAGTTATATGAATTTTTACATTTGCAATAAGAAAATTATACTGCCAACTTTTAGGGTCAAAGAGGATAATATTGCCATTAAAATTTTCAAAAATTACTTTATAAACAAGAAAATTGAAACAGTTGACTGTAGTAAATTAATATGGGGATTTGGTGCAATACATTGTATGACTCAACAAGAGCCAAAAATTTAGTTATGCTGCTTTTAAAGTGCCAAGCAATAATCTAAAAGGTATCAACATTATAAGAGCTACAAACATTTTTACCACAAGATCTCCAAGTGACAGAGTCACCCAAGGAATTCCTGTACCATAAAAAGATATAGAGAAAAACAAAAAAGTATCAACGGTTGAACCGATTAAAGAAGATGTTAAAGGAGCTACGTACCATTTTTTTTGTCTTAACTGATCAAATACCTGAACATCTAAAAGTTGTGCAATTATAAATGCTGTTCCCGAACCTATTGCAATCCTTACTGAAATAAGATCAGAAAAATTTGTTGAAAAGAAAAGAGTAAAAGATATTCCAACCACAAAACCAAAGTAAACAATTTTTCTAGCTATTTGTTTTCCGTATGATCTATTTGCTAAATCTGTAATTAAAAAGGCTATTGGATAAGTAAAGGCCCCGTAGGTAAGAATGTCTTGTAAACCATAATATTTTACTGGAAATTGGACTAGGTAATTAGAAGATAAAACTACTAACCCCATTAAAAAAGATAAGGCTATAAATACTCGGCTCATGTCTTATGCAGATTTACTTAATAGACTTTTTTTTATTTTTTTTAATCTTGGAGATAAATCTCTTAATTTGGCTGATTTTACAAACTGATCGAAACTACCTTTTTTATCTACTGATCTAACTCCAGCGTTTGAAACTGTTAATCTTATATTTTTTTTTAAAAGATCACTTTTAAATCTTACTTTTTTTAAATTTGGGAGGAATCTTCTTTTTGTTTTATTATTAGCGTGACTTACTTTGTGACCTTTGAGAGGTATTTTTCCAGTTAATTCACATTTTTTAGACATAAAAATATGACTGTATAGGCTTAACTAAGTTACCAGTCAAGATTATTTTTTACTACCTACTATCTCAGATATATTTGTTACACCTTGTTTTTTAAATATATTATTTAAGTCTTCGCTGATTTTTTTTGCTATACCTGGTCCTCTATAAACCATTCCAGTATATAATTGAATTAATGATGCGCCGTTTATTATTTTATCATACGCACTATCTGCTGAGTCCACTCCACCTACACCAATTATTTTGACTTTTTTTTCCAAATTTTTAAAGAACTTATTTATTATTAAATTTGATTTTTTTGCAATTGGCTTACCAGATAAACCACCTTTTTCTAATTTATTTATATTTTTTAAAACATCTCTTGTTCTGTCACTTGTGTTAGATACTATTATTGCGGGTATATTGTATTTTAAAATTAATTTAGAAATTTTCTCTGTTTCTTGATCGTTTATATCAGGTGAAATTTTTAGGACTGTAGGAATCGAGGTTTTTAATGACGCTTTTTCTTGTTCAATTGCTTGAAGCAAGTCATTTAATTCACTCTCATTATGAAAACTTCTTAAATTTTCTGTATTAGGTGAAGAAATATTTATAGTTAGATAATCGGCCAATTCATAAAATTTTCGTAAACCAATTAGATAATCATTAATTCTATCTTTTGTGTCTTTGTTTGGGCCTATATTTATTCCAAATAAACCTTTTGGAGGATTTAATCTGATTCTGGACTGAATTAGATCTGCACCTGAATTATTAAATCCTAATCTATTTATTAAAGCTTCATCTTCTTCAAGCCGAAAAACTCTAGGTTTTGGATTTCCAGACTGCTTTAAAGGAGTGATCGTCCCTACCTCAACAAAACCAAATCCTAATCTAAAAATTGAATTATAAACTTCTGCATCTTTGTCAAAACCTGCTGCAAGACCAATTGGATTTGGTATTTTTTTATTGAATATTTCAGTCTCTATATGTTTAAAATTTTGCTTTTGATTTCTTGGCATTAAATTAAATTTTAAGGCTTGTATTGCTAAATTATGAGCAGTCTCTGGATCAAACTTAAATATAAATGGTCTTATTTTTCCAAACATCACATTATCTTTTCTTTAATTAAATTTTGAGTCTCTTTCACGCCAAAAAAACTTATAAAGAACCCAATCCTTGGCCCATTTTCATCACCAAAAACAACTTCGTAAATTAATTTGAACCAATCTCTTAAATTATCTTTATAGCCATTTTCTTTACCAACAGAAAAAATTTTTGTCTGTATATCCTCTGGAGTCATTTTATCATTACATTCATCTAATGCTTTAACCAATGACATTAATACTTTTTTTTCATCGCTATTTGGAGTTTTATATTTTTTATTAGGTGAAATAACATCTTTATAATACTTTATTGCATAATCTACTAGTTTATCAAATATTGGGAACTCTTTTTCGTCGAGATTTATTTTATATTTTTTAACGAATTTCCATAGTAAATCTTTTGAGTCTGCGTTACTTGTTTCAACAAGATTTAAAAGCATTGAGAAACTCATTATGTTATTTTCTTTTGGAATATTTCCATTATGCACATGCCAAACTGGGTTCATTAATTTTTGAAGTTCGTTTTGTTTTTTTCCCTTTTCAATAAACTCGAGGTATTCATCTACTGCTTTTGGAACTATTTCTTTATAAAGTTTTTTAGCCCTTTTTGGGTTTTGATACATAAATAATGATAAACTTTCAGGTGAGGCATAGTTTAACCATTCATCTATTGTAATTCCATTTCCTTTTGATTTA
>CACKBK010000031.1 GCA_902598425.1 uncultured Pelagibacteraceae bacterium
TTTTAATTTTTGCAGATAATTTTTTATTGGCCATTGATACAGCCAAGATTGCATTTGCACCAATTTTTGTTTTTTGTTTAGTGCCATCTAAATTAATCATTATAGTATCAATTCTTTCTTGGTTATGAACATTTTCACCTTTAAGTTTTTTAAAAATTTTTTTATTTATTTGATCTATTGCCTTAAAAACGCTCTTGCCTAAATACTTTTTATTCGATTGATCTCTTTTTTCAAAAGCCTCATATGTTCCAGTAGATGCACCTGAAGGGCAAATTGCAGAAGCGCTACTTTTACCAGCAAATATTTCTGCCTCTATAGTTGGGTTTCCTCTGCTATCAAAAACCTGTCTTGCAACAATTCTTGAAATTTTACTCATTATTTTTTATCAAATTATCAATTTCATAAAGTTGAGAAATAAGATTTTCTAATTTGTTAAGTGGAAGCATATTTGGACCATCAGATGGTGCATTGTCAGGATCTTGGTGTGTTTCTATAAACACCCCTGCTACACCTACTGCAATTGCTGCACGTGATAGATGTTCAACGAATTCTCTTTGTCCACCACTTTTTTCTCCCATTCCACCAGGCTGCTGAACAGAATGAGTTGCATCAAAAATTACTGGGTAACCATTTTTTGCCATTATAGGTATAGATCTCATATCAGAAACTAAGGTATTATAACCAAAACTAGCTCCTCTTTCCGTCACTAAAATATTATTATTTCCTGACTCGGATATTTTTTTTGTTACATTAACCATATCCCAAGGAGCAAGAAATTGTCCTTTTTTTACATTAATAATTTTATTCGTTTTAGCAGCCGCAATTAATAAATCTGTCTGCCTGCATAAAAAAGCTGGTATTTGCAAAACATCAACATGTTTTGAAACTATTTTACATTGCTCTTCATTATGAATATCGGTTAGAACAGGAATTTTAAAATTTTTTTTTATTTTATCAAATATTGGGAGAGATTTATCTAGGCCAGCTCCTCTTTTTCCCTTCAAGCTAGTTCTATTCGCTTTGTCAAAAGATGTTTTATAAATAAAACCTATGTTAAATTTTTTAGTTATTTCTTGTATTCTACCAGCCATATCTATTGCATGTTGTTCTGTTTCCAGCTGACATGGTCCTGCTATTAAACAAAATCTATTAGAATTTGAGATTTCTATTTGATTACATTTAACTTTAATATTTTGCATTTTTGATTTTTGCTGCCTTGATAAATGATGAGAATAATGGATGTGGGTTTAAAGGTCTAGATTTAAATTCTGGATGAAATTGAACTCCAACAAACCAAGGATGATTTTTAAGCTCAATAATCTCAGGTAATTTGTCATCTGGTGATATTCCAGAAAAAATAAGACCCTTATCTTCAAATTTGTCTTTATAATCAATATTAACCTCATATCTATGTCTATGCCTCTCACTGATATTGCTTGATTTATAAATTTTTCTAATTAAAGAATTTTTTTTTAATTTTGCTTCATAAAGACCAAGTCGCATTGTACCACCAAGCTCTTTTTCAGAACCTTTAAGAATTTTACCATCTCTATTCCATTCATGAATTAATCCAATCACATTTACTCCTGTCTTGCTGAATTCACTTGATGTGGCTTTCTTTATTTTTAATACGTTTCTTGCATATTCAATGACGGCCATCTGCATTCCATAACAGATACCTAGAAATGGTATTTTATTTTGTCTTGCATATTTTATAGCCTCAATTTTGCCTTCAGTACCTCTTTTCCCAAAACCACCTGGTATAAGTATACCTGATATATTTTTTAATTTTTCTTTTATTTCATTAGGTTTTAATTTATCAGATTCAATTCGTATTAAATTTACCTTTACGTTATTATCTATTCCACCATGAATCAAAGCCTCATCAAGAGATTTATAAGCATCTTTAAGATTTACATATTTACCTATTAAACCAATATTAACTTTAGGTTTTGTTTTTAAAACAACATTAGTAATTTTTTTCCATGGATTGAGATTTACATTTTTCTTTGATTTTAATTTAAAGTATTTAAGAACAATTTTATCAAGTTTCTCCTTATTAAAACTTATGGGAGCTTCATAAATTGTTTTAACATCAACTGTCTCAATTACATTTTCAAAAGGAACATTACAAAATAATGATATTTTTTTTCTTTGATCAAATGGTAAAGGCTGTTCTGATCTACAAATAATTATATTAGGCTGAATACCAATTGTTCTAAGTTCTTTAACAGAATGTTGTGTTGGTTTTGTTTTAATTTCATCTGAGGCCCTCATATATGGTACTAAAGTTAAATGGATAAACAATGTATTTTTTTTTCCATGGTCATTTGAAAATTGTCTTATTGCTTCCAAAAATGGTAAGCTTTCAATATCACCTACTGTTCCTCCTATCTCGCAGATTATAAAATCCTCAGAACTAACATCTTTCTTTATAAATTCTTTTATTCTATCAGTTACATGTGGTATTACTTGCACTGTCTTACCTAAATAACCACCATTTCTCTCTCTCTGAATAATATCACTATAAATTCTTCCGGTGGTTATATTATCAGATTGTTTTGCTGATATATCTGTGAATCTTTCGTAATGGCCCAAATCAAGATCTGTTTCTGCACCATCATCAGTTACAAAAACTTCCCCATGTTGAAATGGACTCATTGTGCCAGGATCTACATTTAAATATGGGTCTAGCTTTCGTAATCTTACTTTGTAACCCCTTGATTGAAGCAAGTAAGCTAACGAAGCAGAAGATAATCCTTTACCAAGTGATGAGACCACGCCGCCAGTGACAAATATATATCGCGCCATGGAAGTATCTTATAGCGACAAAATGAATAAATGAAAAGGATTAATTATTATTATCTGGAATTTTAGGAGTATCTTCAGTCTCTTCCACAGCATCAATAACTGAAGTTTCTGAGATTAGATCTCCTCTTGATACTATAGTCAAACTTAAGCTACATATAATAAATAATGTTGCGACGATTCCTGTGGCTTTTGTCAGAAAATCACCTGCGGTTCTTGAAAACATAAAATTATCTTGAGATACTCCAATACCAAGAGCACCACCTTCTGATTTTTGAAATAAAACCAATATTACCAAGATAATTGCCAAAATTATATTTAGTGTTAACAAAATATTTTCCATGATGCCTAATTAAAGGTTTTTTTTATTATATCAATAAGTTTTTTTGAACTTTGGGATGCACCGCCAATTAAATATCCATCTAATAAATCAATCATATTTAATTTTTGAATATTATTTGGACTCACTGATCCTCCATATAAAATTTTGTAATTTTTAAATTTTTTACTTATTATTGATTTAATAAATTTAATATTTTTTTCTAATTCAAGGTTATTTGGAACAATACCTGTTCCTATTGACCATACTGGTTCATAAGCAACTATAATCTTACATTTTTTACCAATACCTTTCAAACCATTTAGAATTTGCTTTTTTAAGATTATATTTGTTTTTTTATTTTTTCTTTGGGATGATGTTTCGCCAATACAGAATATTACGTTCAATTTACTTTTTATTGCTGATAAGATTTTTTTATTTAATTGATTATGGTCCTCGCCTAAACTTCTATTTTCTGAGTGTCCTATAATGACATATTTTACACCCAAATTTTTTAACATTTTTGAATTAATAAAACCCGTGTGAGCTCCAAAATCATAATTCTCATGAATATTTTGAGCTCCAGTTTCTATTGAGGATTTTTTTAAAGTATCAACAAAATCACTCAACAGTGTGTATGGAGGACAATAAATAATCTTAAATTTTTTAGTTTTGCTAAGCCTTGAAAATTTTATAATGTTTTTAATACTTTTTAATGAACTTAAATTGCCATACATTTTCCAGTTTGCTATAAAATATCTTATTTTATTTGTCATATTGATACTTATAATCTATAGCTTTGTCTTTTATAGTTCAATAAATTTAAAAAATTATGCTTAACAGTATTAGAAATTTTTCAAAAACAATATTTGCAAAAATATTATTATTTATTGTTATAATCCCTTTTGTTTTTTGGGGTATGGGAGGTGTATTTAGTAGCGGTAATACGAACTCTTTAGCTAAAATTGATAACATCAATATATCTACTCAAGAATTTATTGAACACATAAATGATTTAAATATTAACCAAGAGGCAATAAGAGAAAATTTAGATAATGAAATAGTTGAGGAATTATTGTCAGAATTGGTATCAAAAAAAATTTTGGAAATTCAAATCACTGAGTTTGATATAAATATTTCTGAAAAAAGTTTAGCTAATATAATTAAAAAAAATCCAAACTTCTTTGACGAAAATAATAATTTTTCTAGATTAAAGTATGAAAAATTTCTTTTAACAAATCAAATTGATGCTCCTACTTTTGAAAGAAGACTTAAAGAGAGAGAATTGCAAAA
>CACKBK010000032.1 GCA_902598425.1 uncultured Pelagibacteraceae bacterium
GAAGAGCAGATAACTGCTGCATACCTGCTCCGGAGCCTGCTGTGGATGTAAAAATTCCTGCCAACTCAGTCATGAAAGGTAAGCACGGAAGAAGAACTCAAGACTCTATTGATAGAGCTAATGAATTATTAGATAAGTTTGTCAAAACTTTAGAGGGTAGGGGAATTAGAGTCGACAGACCAACACCTTTAAAATTTGATGAAAAAATAGGAACCCCTGATTGGAAAGCCGAGCACATGTTTGGATGTATGCCATCTAGAGATGTGATAATTACAGTTGGCAAAGAAATGCTTGAAGCTACAATGAGTTTTCGTTGTAGATGGTTTGAATATCTTGCTTATAGACCATTAATCCAACAATACTTTATTGAAGATCCAAAAATGAGACACGAAAGTGCTCCAAAACCAAGATTGACAGATAAAGATTATCATCACAATTATTTATCTGATGAGGTTAGCATTGAACAAAGATTAGAATGGGCTGAAAAAAAGTATTTTGTAACAACTGAGGAGGAACCTCTATTCGATGCTGCTGATATTTTAAGATTTGGTAAAGATTTAATTGTTCAGCATGGATTTACCACTAATTTAAAAGGTATTGATTGGCTTAAAAGACACTTTCCAGAACAGCGTGTTCATACTGTAAACTTTCCTGGGGATCCTTATCCTATTCATATAGATGCAACATTTACACCAATAAAACCAGGTCTGATATTGAACAATCCTCAAAGAAAAATTCCAAAAGAACAAAGAAAACTTTTTGAAGATAATGGTTGGGAAATTGTCCATGCCGCACAACCAGCTCACAACGCACCACCATCTTTGAGTTATTACTCTGTTTGGTTATCTATGAATGTATTAGTATTAGATCCAAAAACAGTCTGCGTAGAAAAAAGCGAGGTGTATCAAGCAGATCAGCTTGATAAGCTAGGTATGGAAGTTATTCCAATAGACTTTAGAGATGTATATGCATTTGGCGGAAGTTTACATTGTAGTACAACTGATGTTTACAGAGAAAGTGATTTAGAAGATTATTTTCCAAAACAATAAATTAAGAAAGTAAATAAATATGTCACAAAAAGATGTCGGAAACAAAGTACCCATATATAAATTAAAAAAAACTGATGAAGTAATGAGATATTACGATGAATGGGGAGAAGGAAATAAATACGATAAAGATATGGTTGATTGGAATTATACTGGTCCAAAAGAAACAACCGAAGTTTATACAAAGTACGAGAAAAATAAAAATTCAAAAATTTATGATGCCGGATGCGGTACAGGTTTAGTAGGTGTTGAACTGAAAAAATATGGTTTTTCTAATTTTTATGGAGCAGATTTATCACAAAAACTTTTAGACTTAGTACCAAAAGGTCTTTATCACAAATTAGATAAAGTTGATTTAAATAAGCCTATTAATGAAAAAGACAATTCTTTTGATGCTGTAATGTGTGTGGGTACTTTCACTTTCGGTCACGTTAAACCACCTGCTTTAGATGAATTTATAAGAATTACAAAAGATAAAGGGTTAATTTGTTTCACGATAAATGAGGGAATTCACGAAGAATATGGTTTTGATAAAAAAATTGACCAATTAAACAAAGATAATAAATGGAAAGAGATTGAATTTTTTAAATCAGATTATATTGCCAGTAAGGACGTAAACGCTTGGCTTGGGTTGTATGAAGTGATAAAATAAGTCATGTCTGATATCTATAATATTATAAATAAAGAAAAACTTGATATTGTAAGCAAGCCCATTAAAGACGCTCACGGACTTCCAAATGAGTGTTACACTAGTAAAGAATATACTTTAATTGAAAGAAAAAAGTTATTTGAAGATAAATGGATGGTAATAGGTGTTGCAAGCTCTTTACCAAATGTTGGAGACGCAAAACCTGTAGATATTCTAGGTATGCCAATACTTCTTGTTAGAGGTAAAGATAAAAAAATAAGAGTTTTTCATAATGTTTGTAGCCATAGAGGACTTAAATTAGTAACCAAACCAGGAAATATTAAAAATGTTATTAGATGTCCGTATCATTCTTGGTCTTATAATTTTGATGGTGAATTAGTTGCAACACCACATATTGGTGGGATGAATATCCACCAAACAAAAGATTTTGAGAGATCTAAAAGTAATCTTAAAGAAATACGATCATATATTTGGCTAGATTTAATAATGATTAATATAAATAATAATGAAATGTCTTTTGAAGAGTATATTAAACCTCTCAGTGATCGATGGGAGGAATTTTGGCCAATCAAAGATAGAGAGCTAATTAACCACTCAAATGACTTTGGCTATTTTAAATTAAATGCAAATTGTAATTGGAAGTTTGCAATTGAAAATTATTGTGAAAGCTATCATTTGCCATGGGTACATCCAGGCTTAAATTCATATTCTAAAATAGAAGATCATTATCATATACAAGGGTTGCCAAATCGTTTTGCTGGACAAGGAACAGTTGTTTATAATCCAAGATTTGAGGGAAAAGAAAAATTTCCGTGTTTTCCTAATTGGCCAAAAAATAAAGAAAACATTGCGGAGTATGTAGCTTTATTTCCAAACGTAATGCTAGGTATTCATAAAGATCATTATTACGCTTATTGGTTAGAACCAATTAATCATGAATTCACACTTGAACATATGGAATTGTATTATGTTGGAGAAGAAGCAGCTAATTCAAAAAAATTCGAGTCGTTAAGAAAGCAAAATCACAAACAATGGGAAGATATTCAAAAAGAAGATGTTGATATTATACAAGGTATGCAAATTGGAAGAAACTCGCCTGTTTATAATGGTGGTAATTTTTCTCCAGTTATGGATAATCCAACTCATCATTTTCATAAATGGGTAGCACAAAATTTAATTTAAAATGAAATTTAAAAGAAAAATTGCTCCAGAAATAAAATCCTCACCAAAGTTTATTACAAAAAAAAGATTAAGAGAGGATGAAATTAATTTTAGTAAACTTAGATCATATCGACTAGATCGAGTTAAAAAAGAACTTGAAAAAAATAATTTAGAAGCTTGCATATTGTTTGATCCAGTAAATGTTCGTTATGCATTGGATACAGTTAATATGAGTGTTTATAATATGCATAATCTGACTAGATATTGTTTTGTACCGGTTGATGGACCTACAATCTTGTATGAATATTTTAACTGTGAAATTTTATCCAAACATTTAAATTTAATAGATGAAATTAGACCAGCAATAACTTGGGATTATTTTAGTAATGGTGACCAAGCAAATACACAATTAAAAAAATGGGTACATGAAATTGAAGATCTATCAAAAAATTATTTTAAAAGTAAAAAAGTTGCCATTGACGTTTTAAATGGACCAGCAGTAACAGCATTAAATAATGCAGGGATACAAGTTGTAGATGCTAAACTTATTTTAGAACAAGCAAGAGTAATAAAATCAGCTGAGGAATTAAAATGTATGAAAGCAGCTCTAGAAGTTGCAGAAATAGGGGTTGCTAAAATGAGGGAAGAAATGAAAGCTGGTATGACAGAGGATGAACTTTGGTCTATTTTACATAAAACAAATATTGAACATGGAGGAGAATGGATTGAATGTAGAATTCTTTCATCTGGCGAAAGAACTAATCCATGGATGCAAGAGAGTAGTAATAAAGTCATTCAAAATGGTGAAATTGTATCTTTTGATACCGACATGGTTGGTCCCTATGGATATTGTGCAGATATATCGAGAGCTTTTGTTGTTGGACATAAATTTAATGATGAACAAAAAAAACTTTATTCAATGGCTATGGATCAAATAGATCATAATTTTAGATTAATTAAACCTGGAATGACATTTAAAGAATTTGTAAAAAAATCTTGGGTGCTTCCAGAAGAGTATTATGGAAATAGATATTCATGCATGGTTCATGGAATTGGTTTATGTGATGAGTGGCCACAAATAAAATATCCAACCGATGGAGGTGAACAA
>CACKBK010000033.1 GCA_902598425.1 uncultured Pelagibacteraceae bacterium
GATGATTTTAACAGTATTTATCTACCCAAACGGGGTATAAAAATATCATTAGAGATAGATAATCAATATAAAAAATTTGAGATATACGGTATCGAAAATAGAATTGAACAAATTTTAGCTAATCTTTTAGAAAATTCGATTTCTTTTAGTGAGGATAACAAGGAGATAATTGTAAAATTGAGTAAAGATAAAAATAAAAAAATTACACTTGATGTTATCGATGAGGGAATTGGATTTAAGGAAAAAGATACAAGTAAAATATTTAAAAGATTTTATAGTAACAGACCTGAAAAATTTGGTGAACATTCTGGTTTGGGTTTAAATATTGTAAAAAATTTAATAGATTTGCATGGTGGGAAAATTATCGCAGGGAATAATTTGAACAAAAAAGGTGCTAAAATAGAGATTATTTTCCCAAATGCTTAAAGTAAAGTTGATTAATCAATAATATGTTGTTAAACATTCCACCTTATGACCGATTATAAAGTTAAGGATATATCCGAAGCAGAATTTGGAAGAAAAGAAATTTCATTAGCAGAAACAGAAATGCCAGGATTAATGGCTTTGAGAAAAGAATATAAAGGTAAAAAACCTCTTAAGGGTGCAAAAATATTAGGATGCTTACATATGACTATCCAGACAGCTGTTTTGATAGAAACTCTTGTTGATTTAGGAGCCGAAGTTAGATGGTCATCATGTAATATTTTTTCTACTCAGGATCATGCCGCCGCCGCTATCGCAAAAGCTGGAATACCAGTTTTCGCCTGGAAAGGTGAAACGGAAGAAGAATATTGGTGGTGTGTAAGACAAACAATTGAAGGTAAAAAGGACTGGAAGCCAAATATGATTTTGGATGATGGTGGTGATTTAACTGCATTAATGCACAAAGATTATAAAAATTTAATGAAAGATATAAAAGGCTTAAGCGAGGAAACTACAACTGGTGTTTTAGCTTTGAAAAAAATGGAAGAACAAGGAACACTTTTAGTACCAGCAATCAATGTAAACGACTCAGTTACTAAGTCTAAATTTGATAACTTATATGGATGTAGAGAGAGCTTAGTTGACGGAATTAAAAGAGCAACTGATGTAATGATGTCAGGAAAAGTTGCTATTGTTGCAGGTTTTGGTGATGTTGGAAAAGGAAGTGCAGCTTCTTTAAGACAAAGTGGCGCAAGAGTTATGGTAACAGAGACTGATCCTATTTGTGCTCTTCAAGCAGCTATGGAAGGCTATGAAGTTGTTTTAATGGATGAGATGATTGGACAAGCAGATATCGTTGTTACTGCTACAGGCAATAAAGATATTGTAACAGCAGATCATATGAGAGCGATGAAAGATAGATCAATATTATGTAATATTGGACACTTTGATAATGAAATACAAGTAGAGGCTCTTAAAAACTACAAGTGGGATGAAATAAAACCTCAAGTTCACGAAATTACTTTTCCAGATAACAAAAGAATTATTTTATTAGCCGAAGGAAGATTGGTTAACTTAGGATGTGCAACTGGTCATCCAAGTTTTGTAATGAGTGCTTCTTTTACAAACCAAGTAACAGCGCAAATTGAACTTTGGAATAATTCGGACAAATATGAAAATAAAGTATATGTTTTACCTAAACATTTAGATGAGAAAGTTGCAAGGCTACATCTTGAGAAAGTTGGAGCTAAATTAACTCCTTTATCAAAAGACCAAGCAGATTATATAAGTGTTAAACCAGAAGGTCCGTATAAACCAGATGCATATCGCTACTAGTGGTAGCAAAATAGAAATATCAAAAGAAAGCCTAACAGCTAAAATTGCTAAAAAATTTTCAAAAGTATTGAAACATGGTGATATAGTTTTTTTGTATGGAGATATAGGAGCAGGCAAAACTACATTCGTAAGATATTTGATTAATTCTTTAGAAAAAGAAAAAAAAATTAAATTAAGCGAGATTACATCACCGACTTTTAGTATTTTAAATGAGTATGAGATCAAAGATGTAAAAATTAGACATTATGATTTATTTAGAATAAAAAATTCTGAAGAGATCAAAAATATAGGGATGTTTGAAAACACAGAAAATTTTCTCACATTTGTTGAATGGCCAGAAAAAATCGAAAAAAAGATTGGCAATAATTATAACCTTTTCTTTAAATACAATTTTAAGTCAGAAAAAAGATTTTTAGAATTTAGAAATAAAAAAAAAGGTCATATATTTAATGTTAAAAGTAAATCATAAACTTCAAAAAATAAAAGGAGATGCCTCGTTCAGGGAGTTTTATAGAAAAAAAATAAAATCAAAAAGCAGTATTATTATTTTCTCAAAAAAAGAAAAAAGAAAAAACTTATTAATTTACGATGCTATAAATAAAATTCTTATCATGAATAAATTTATTGCTCCTAAATTAATATATCAAGAATACAAAAATAATTTTATTGAAGTAAAGGATTTGGGAAAGAAAACAGCGCTTGATGTTTTAAAAAGAAAAAAAAGTAAATTTTCAACTTTTGAGAAAATAATTGACTTATTAATAAAAATGCAAGGGATAAAAACAAAAAAAATAAAAAATTTTCAAAATCAGCTTTATAAAATACCTACTTATAATAATAAAATGCTTTTCAATGAAGCAAAACTATTTTGTGACTGGTATGTCCCTGAAAATGTAAGAAAAAATAAATCTAAAATAAATAAAATATTAGTCACAAAAATTAAAAACCTGCTTCAAAAATTGAAACTAAAAAATGATACTTTTGTGCATAGAGATTTTCATGTATCGAACCTTATGTATTATAAAAATAAATTAGCTTTTATTGATACTCAAGATGCAGTCATAGGCAATCAAGCTTATGATCTTGTATCTTTAGTAGATGATGTAAGATACAAAACATCAAAAAATTTTAAGAAAAAAATTTACAATTTCTATTTTAAAAAAAATAAGAAAAATATAAATGAAAATTTTTTTTTAAATGATTTTGAAATTCTGTCTGTTCTAAGAAATTTAAAAATAATTGGAATATTTACTAGATTAGCAAAAAGAGATAACAAAAAATTATATTTAAAATTAATACCTTATACATGGAGATTAATAGATTTGAGATGCCAAAATAACGAATTATTGAAAGATCTTATAATTTTTCTTCACAAATATTTTCCAAAAAAAATTAGAAATAAATATGGAAATTAAAACTGCTATCATATTATGTGCTGGTTTTGGAAAAAGGCTAAACCCTTTAACACTTGATAAACCAAAACCATTATTGGAATTGTTTAATAAAACTTTACTCGAACATACCTTAAATCTAGTAGAAAAATTAAATATCAAAAAAGTAAAATTAAACACCTTTTATTTACCTAAAAAAATTGAGAATTTTTTAATTAATAAAAACTTTAAATTAGAAATAGATATTATTAACGATGGTGAGAAAATTTTAGATACAGGTGGTGGAATTTT
>CACKBK010000034.1 GCA_902598425.1 uncultured Pelagibacteraceae bacterium
TTCCTGGACCATTTAAAAATGGACTTTATGGGAAAGCTATTGAAAAAAAAATATGGGATTTGAGAACTGTAAATATTAGAGATTATGCAATTGATAAACATAAGACAGTTGATGATACTCCTTACGGAGGAGGCTCAGGAATGTTAATCAAGCCTGACGTACTCGCAAAGTCGTTAGATAAAAACATTAATCGAGATGAGAAAATTGTTTACTTATCTCCAAAAGGAAAAGTTTTTAATCAAAAAATTGCAAAAGAACTTTCTTTAGAAAATAAAGTTAACATAATTTGCGGTCATTTCGAAGGTATTGACCAGAGAGTATTAGAAAACAGAAAAATAGACGAGATAAGTTTAGGAGATTTTGTTCTTTCTGGAGGTGAAACAGCAACTTATGTTTTTTTGGATGCTATATTAAGATTAATACCCGGAGTACTTGGAAATGAAAAATCTACTAGCGAAGAAAGCTTTGAAAATGGTTTATTAGAGTACCCACAGTACACAAAACCTCAAATCTGGGAGGAAAAAAGTGTGCCAAATGTGCTTTTATCAGGTGATCATGCGAAAATTAAAGACTGGCGTTTATCTCAATCAGAGGCTATAACTCGCGACCGAAGACCAGATTTATGGCAAAAATATAATAAAAAAAACTAATTTGATAAACTTACAAATGAAAACTATTGAAGAAATTAATCAAGCTAATGTCAAAAAAATAGCTGCAGAAAAAAAATTACCAAATTTTTTTCCTGGCGATATTGTGAAAATTGGTGTTAGAATTACAGAGGGCAAAAGAGATAGAATTCAATATTTTGAAGGAGTTTGTATTGCTAAAAAGAATAGAGATTTAAACTCATCTTTTACAGTAAGGAAAATTTCCTTTGGCGAAGGTGTGGAAAGAACATTTGCACTCTATAGTCCAATTGTAGACTCAATTAAGGTAATTAGATCTGGAAAGGTAAGAAGGGCAAAACTTTATTATCTTAGAGACAGAACAGGAAAATCAGCAAGAATTGCAGAAAAAATTAAGAAAAAAATTGGCATCGATGTAGATGTTAAAACAGAACAACCAACAGCACTAAATGTAACTAAAACTGAAGAGAGTAATATAACAGAGGAAACGAAAGTAGAGAAAGAGTCTGTTGAAAAAAAAGATACCTCTGAAAAAAAAAATGAAAAAGAGACTCTTAAAGATAAAAAATAGTCTTTTTTAAAATGCCTAGAACTTTATACGACAAAATTTGGAATGAACATTTAGTTCATCAGCAAGATGATGGTACATCTTTATTATTTGTGGATAGACATTTAATACACGAGGTAACAAGCCCACAAGCATTCGAAGGGCTTAGAAATTCAAAAAGAAAAGTGCGACAACCAAAATTAACACTTGCTGTAGTTGATCATAATATTCCTACAACTGATAGGTCTAAAGGAATTGATGATATCGACTCTAAAATTCAGGTAGAAACATTAGAAAAAAATTGTAAAGAATTTGGCATCAAACTATTTGGAATGGACGATAAAAGACAAGGTATTGTTCATATAGTAGGGCCCGAACAAGGTTTCACGCAACCAGGCACAGTAATTGTTTGTGGCGATAGCCACACTGCTACTCATGGTGCATTTGGTGCCCTAGCATTTGGAATTGGAACTTCAGAAGTAGAGCACGTTTTGGCTACTCAAACTTTGGTGCAAAAAAAGGCAAAAAATTTTAGAATAAACGTTAACGGGAAACTCTCACTGGGAGTGACTTCAAAGGATGTTATTTTACAAATAATCGGAAAAATAGGAACAGCTGGAGGGACTGGATGTGTATTAGAGTATGCTGGTTCAGTTATTTCAGACCTATCTGTGGAACAGAGAATGACGATTTGTAATATGTCAATCGAGGGTGGTGCTAGAGCTGGTCTTATTCAACCTGATGAAAAAATTTTTAATTACTTAAAAGGAAGACCAATGTCCCCAAAAAATGAAAATTGGAATAAAGCTTTAGAGTATTGGAACTCTCTTAAAACTGATAATGATGCTAAATTTGATAAAGAGATTAATTTAAACGGAGAGGATATTGCTCCAATGGTAACTTGGGGAACTTCTCCAGAAGATGTTGTAACAATAAATGGAAAAATACCGAACCCTGATAATGAGAAAAATGAAGATAAAAAAAATTCCATTAATAGATCTTTAAAATATATGGGTCTAAAACCAGATGTTAAAGTTCAGGATATAAAAATTGATAAAGTTTTTATTGGAAGTTGTACTAATGGAAGAATAGAAGATTTACGAGAGGCTGCCCAAATTTTAAAAAATAAAAAAAAGGCTGCACATGTGCATGGCATGGTTGTTCCAGGATCTGGACTAGTAAAAGAACAAGCAGAACAGGAAGGTTTAGATAAAATATTCATTGAATCTGGATTTGAATGGAGAGAGCCTGGCTGCTCAATGTGCTTAGCAATGAATGCTGATAAATTAAAACCACAAGAGAGATGCGCATCTACTTCAAATAGAAACTTCGAGGGAAGACAAGGAAGAGGTGGTCGTACACATCTAGTAAGCCCAGGTATGGCAGCTGCTGCTGCAATTGCTGGAAATCTTGATGATGTAAGAAAATATCAAAACTAATGAAAAAATTTGTATCCCTCAAAAGTATTCCTGCATATTTACCAATCGTCAATATCGACACTGATATGATAATCCCAAAACAATTCCTAAAAACAATAAAAAGAACAGGATTGGGAAAAAACCTTTTTCATGAAATGAGATATGACAACGATGGAAATATTATTAAAGATTTTATTTTAAATAAGAAACCATTTGATGTTTCAAAAATATTAATTGCGGGAAATAATTTTGGTTGTGGTTCATCAAGAGAACACGCACCATGGGCTCTTCTAGACTTTGGAATTACATGCGTGATAAGTTCAAGTTATGCCGATATCTTTTATAATAATTGTTTTAAAAATGGCATATTACCAATAATTTTAAATGAGGAAAAAATAAAAGAATTATCAGAGTACTCAAAAAGACAAGAAGAAATAGAAATAAATTTAAATGATGAAAAAATTATCTATGGAAACAATGAGATCAGTTTTAAAATTGAGCCTTTCAAAAAAAAATGCTTATTGGAAGGACTTGATGACATTGCTTTATCTCTAGAGAAATCTTCAAATATAAATGAATTTGAAAAAAAATTAGAGTCTTCAAAACCATGGATCTTTAATGATTAAGGTTAAGAAAAGAAAAATTTTACTTTTACCAGGTGATGGTATTGGACCAGAAGTAATTGCCGAAGTAAAAAAAATAATTAGTTGGTTAAATAAAAATAGATCTTTAGATTTTGAGATTGACGAAGACTTAGTGGGTGGTGCTGCATATGATAAACATGGAACACC
>CACKBK010000035.1 GCA_902598425.1 uncultured Pelagibacteraceae bacterium
AAAAACTTATATTTAACAACATCTACAGGTAGATTAGTAATCGCTGGAATTGAGAATGGACAAACCATATCGATAATTAAGTTGGATAGTGGTAAAATTTTAAGACCAGTTGTGTTAAAAGAAAGTTTATTTATTGCAAAAAACGATTCCATAATTAAACTTAATTAGATGCTATTAAAAATTTTAGAAAAGTTAGGAAGAAAAAAAATTGTATTAGACAGAGGCCCTTCTCATCCCAAATTTAATGAGGCTAAACCTTGGATGAATAGGTACTATGTTTTATTTAGAAATAGACCTAGATGGTTTCCATTCAATATTTTAATACATGAAATGCTCGACGACGATCACGGAGAGGGTGTTCATAACCATTTATTTCCTTTTTTAACTATAATTTTAAGAGATGGATATTGGGAGACACTCAAAAGTGGAAAATATTGGAGATCGCCAGGCTACATAGGATTTAGATCTGCAAACACTTTTCATAGGGTTGATTTAAAGCCTGGAACTAGACCACTTACTATATTTATATCAGGTCCATTTGGTCTCAGAAAAGGACCAAGATCAGAGTATGGAATAGATTTTAAAACTAAAAACAAGTGATACAAAAATTTCATAATCTCACACTCCAAACAAATGGTCAGAAACTTTATGATTTTACAAATAAAACACTCGAATGGATAAAAAAAAATAATTTCAAAAATGGAATAGTTAATTTAAGCATCCAACACACAAGTGCTTCATTAATAATTCAGGAAAATGCTGATCCAGACGTTCAATTAGATTTGTTAAACTTTTTTGATAAAATTGCACCAATGAAAAATAATCTCTATATTCATAACGCCGAGGGAAAAGATGATATGCCAGCACATATTAAATCAGCAATCACAAACAATCAAATTTCTTTAAGTATTAAAGATCAAAAACTTTTACTAGGAACTTGGCAAGGAATATATTTGTTTGAGCATAGATTAAATCCACAATCGAGAACTATAATTCATCATTTTATAGGAGATTAATTTTTCTTTTTAAGTGATTGGAAAGCTTCCAGGGCTTCTTTTCTTGCTACCTCATGAATGACAATAGGCTTTGGATAATCTCTTCCAATAACAGTATTTATTGCTTCTTGATATTTTTTTTCCATTTCCCATGGTTTATGAATAAATTTTTGAGGAACTTTTTTTAATTCGGGTACCCATTTCTTTACATATTCTCCTTCTTTATCAAATTTTTCTCCCTGCAAAATTGGATTAAAAATTCTAAAATATGGAGCTGCATCTGCACCACATCCCGCTACCCACTGCCATTGAGCTACATTGTTTGCCTCATTAAAATCAAACAAACAGTTTCTAAAATATTTTTCTCCCTCTTGCCAATTTATCCTTAAATGTTTTACTAAAAAAGATCCAACAACCATTCTAATTCTATTGTGCATCCATCCAGTCTCATATAACTCTCTCATTCCTGCATCGACAATTGGATAACCAGTCATTCCCTTTTTCCAAAGACTTAATTTTTTTTTGTCATTTATCCATGGAAATTTATCAAATTCTTTTCTAAGATTTCCTTTAAGCATTTGTGGAAAATAATTAATTAAACTATGTGAAAATTCTCTCCAACCAAGTTCATTAATATATTTTCTTACACTAATATTTTTAGATTTAAGTTTTACACATTGGTTATAGATAGTTTTTACCCCAATTTGTCCATTTCTTATAAATGGTGATAATTTAGATGTTCCTTTTATTGATGGAAAATCTCGTTTAGTACCATAATCATAAATATCATTTTTAATAAATTTCTCTAAATGTTCTTTAGCAGTTGCCAATAGGTATCAAATTTTTTATACCAATCTTTATTTGGTAAAATATTTTTACAAGAAATATTTTTTTTAAAAAGCTTTTTTATTTTTTTTAACTTTTTTACTTTATGATCTTTGTTAGGTATTTTTTCTAAGAAAATCCTTTCAGAATTCTTCCAAAATGGGCTGTATACTTTAAAAGGAGTTCCATCTCCTTTTTTTACTTCTTGAAATTCATTCAAAACATTTCCTCTAAAATTTTTATAAGCAATATTGTTTTTTTGAAAAAATTGAATAATTTCATTATCTTTTTTAATTTCTAAAGGTTCATAAACTTTGTTCCAATAAACACTTATATTATCGCTTTTTTTTATTCTTTTTAAAACAGAAAGCTGATTACCCTCTACAATTTCAAGACAGATATTATATTTTTCTAAGTCTACTTTAAACTCCTCAAGTGATCTTGAAAGCCACCATTTTTGTGCTTCTCGTTTATCATCGAATACGGATTTATCGTAAATATACAATGCTGATACTATATTATGATTACTTGATGCATAGGAAAGAGCGGGGTTATCTTCAATTCTGAAATCGTCCCTTAACCAAAAAACTGCATTTTGTGTCATTAAATCCCTAATTCTTTTTTTCCATCATCTAATAATTTTTTGTAAAGAATTTCATCTGCATCACCCTCACAACCAATGACTAGCACGTTAGAGTTTTCATCGAGTGAAATTTTATTTTTTAAATCTTGATTTTCACAAACTGAAATTAAACTTATTATTCCCGGAGTTGCACACTCTCCACCTATTATGTTCTTTTCACAAAAATAATTATTTTTTAACATCGCAATAGTTTTCGCTACATTTTTATCTGAAATACTCGTACAGAGATTTACTGAGTTTTTTAATATTTTCCATGGGACTAATGATACCTCCCCACATGACATACCTCCCATAATACTCTCTTTTTTAATATTAACTTTCTGTAAAGAACCTTTATCAACACTTTGAAGTACACAATCAGCATTTTCAGGTTCAACTATAATTATCTTAGGTATTCTTTTGAAATATTGAGCTACTCCCAAAATTGCACCAGAGGCCATACCTCCCACGCCCGCTTGAAGAAAAATATGAGTAATGTATTGGTCTGTTTGATTTGATATTTCTTTAATCATAACTGAGTAACCAGCCATAGTTAGTTTGGGTACATTTTCATAATTTTCCCAAGCTACATCTTGAACAATCTCCCATCCATTTGTATTTGATTGATTTATACACTCCTCCAATGATTTTTCATAATTACCTTTAACTCTAATTATTTCAGCACCTAACTTTCTC
>CACKBK010000036.1 GCA_902598425.1 uncultured Pelagibacteraceae bacterium
AGGCAGCAAAAATAAAAGGTGGATCTCAAGAACCGGGTCGAAATATAGTTGCATCAATTACGAAAAAACAAGCAGAGGAGATTGCAAAGAAAAAAATGAAAGATTTAAATGCTCATGATATTAATGAGGGTATGAAAATAATTAGTTTTTTAGTCATAGATACAGATTTTTATTTTATCTAAATGTATTGAATAAATTAAATACTTTTTATATAACACATTTGTCTAAAATGTGCCCTTGTAGCTCAGCTGGTAGAGCAATTGATTTGTAATCAATAGGTCCGCGGTTCGAGTCCGTGCGGGGGCACCATCACTCAATAAAATCAACACTTATTATTTTTGCAAAATTAAAATTTAATAGATTGATCGCAATGAGTGTTACCATAGTGTTACCACTTTTGTAGACCAATCAAATAGTCGTTTAATAACAAGTTTCTATCGAGTCTCCATATGCACACGATAGATCAATTCTTGTCGCTGTCTCATCACTATCTGAACATCTCGAATATACTAAGTAATATAACTTTTCTCCATCTCTAAGCACTTGATATGCTGTTTCACCAACATCAACATAAGAGCATTTCATTCCATTGCAATTTCTTCCAGACTGGACAGCATTCAAAGTGTTATCATAAGCATTTCGGAAATTTTGATATTGAAAGTGTCGAGCTATATGTTCTCCTTCTCCAAATTCCCAACCAGTTGTTGGATTATTGTTTCCATCGAATTCACAAAGATTTGTATATTGGCTCCAAGTACTTCCTGAAATTTTATATAATTTTAATGGCATAACTCCAAGGCTACAAACTGTAAGTCCCTCCATCATAGTTTTAACAACAGCCTTGTGCGTTTGGTTGCAACTTTGTTTCTTTGAACCCCTTGTATATCCATCATAAGCAACAATTCCTATTGCAGCTAAAGCACCAATGATCGCTACTACGACTAAGAGTTCTATTAATGTGAAACCATTTCGCTTCATAAAAAAACTCTATCACTGTGACCATATTGTTGCCAAGTCAATAATATTTTAAGATAATTGTTGCTAACAAATATTTATTTGACTTTAGGCAATTGATTTGTAATCAATAGGTCCGCGGTTCGAATCCGTGCGGGGGCACCATAAAAAAGTTGTGGTGGGACTGGTAGGTTACGCTCCTACTACCCCCTCGATGTCAACGAGGTACTCTACTATTGAGCTACAGTCCCAAATAAACTCATTTGCTGAAGGTTTCTCTTCTTATTTGTTCAATTTTAATTTTTTTATTTAAACTGTTATTTCGATCATACAGCAAATTGAAACTAATTTTTTTATTTATTTTTACATTTATATTTTTAGCATTACGAACCTCAATATTATCTGCTACTGCACTTATTGGTCTTTTGTTAACATTTAAATTTAGAATATTAATTTGAGATTTTTCTGAAGTAATTTTTCCCTTCCATCTTCTTGGTCTAAATGGACTTATGGGAGTTATTGCTAATTTTTTTGAATTTAAATTTAATATTGGACCATGGACAGACAAGTTATAGGCCGTGCTTCCCGCTGGTGTTGATACCAAAACTCCATCTGAAACTAATTTTTTGATAAGAGTATTTTTTCCATTGAGTATTTTTACAGAAGCTGCCTGTTTACTCTGTCTAAGGACAGATACCTCATTAATTGCAATAGATTTTTTTGTAAGATTATTTTTTGTTATAACTTTCATTTCTAACGGATTAATTCTTACTGGTTTTGAAGATGAAAGATTTTTTTTAAACTTACTGATATTAAATTTATTCATCAAGAAACCATAATTGCCTGAATTTAATCCATAGAAACTTTTTTTATATTTATGTAATTTTTTTAAGGTATGAAGCATAAATCCATCACCACCAACTACAATAATTATTGAGGACTTTCTTAATGAAACTGTATTAATTTTTTTTTGAATTTGATTTTTAATTCTTACAGAATTTGAATTATTATCATAGATCAGATGATATTTTTTTTCCATAATCTAGTGGTGCCCTCGGCCAGACTCGAACTGGCACTCCCAAAAGGGCAAGGATTTTAAGTCCTTTGTGTCTACCAATTTCACCACGAGGGCATGAGTTATTTTCATGAGTGTTTATGCTAATATTTATAATTGAACAAGATGAATAAGTAAATTTTTTTTATTTTATCTCCCCAGATCCGAGAATGATCCGAGAGATCAGTTATTTAATCACAATAAGTATAAACAGTTCCCTGTTCTAATATCTTTAATAAATCCTCATTATTTTTAGATCTAGAATACAAAGATTTTTTAGGACTTACTTTATTGGATTTTAAAAAAAGTTCTGCTGAGGATGACTTGATACCAAAATTTATTCCCTCGGTTTGGTCTTTTGCTAGACCAGAAACAGCAATTGCAACTAAGTCACCATTCTCATTTATAATTGGTCCTCCGCTGTTACCTGGATTAATCGGAGCATCAATTTGTATTTCATTCGAATTATCCTCAAATCCTTTTAGAGAACTAACTATTCCAGATGAAATTTTTAAATCATCACTTAAACCTTTGCCAAGAGGATATCCAGCAACATAAATTTTATTAAGTTTTTTTGCACCATTTTTAGAAAAATTAATAAATGATTTAGGTTTAAGTTGTGCTTTTAATAAAGCTAAATCTAAAGTTTTATCTGTGGCTAAAAGTTGAGTTTCGTAATCCTTATTATCATATGTTATTTTTGAAACTGAGCATCCTTGCACAACATGATTATTAGTTAATAAGTGACCTTTGCTTGAAACAAAAAATGCAGTACCGCTACTCCCCCCTTCTATGGTTTCTGACTCACCTGAAGAAGCTGAACATTGGTATATCTTTGTTCGTGTCTGAAAATCTTTTGAAAACTGTGTATAAGTATAATTTCCGTCATACAATCTTTTAACTTTGTTGAAATCGTAAACTTCGTGTCCTTTTGGAAGCATAATCACTTTAATTTGATTATTC
>CACKBK010000037.1 GCA_902598425.1 uncultured Pelagibacteraceae bacterium
AATAACGAAAACCAAATAAGTTATATTGGTATAAAATTAAATTAAATAAAGGACATGGAGTCCAAAATAATTCTCATATTTGGTCCAACTGCGTCTGGAAAATCAAAATTTGCTATAAAGCTCGCTAAAAAATTAGATGGGGAGATAATTAATGCGGATAGTATGCAAATTTATAAACAAATTAGAATTTTAACTTCAAGACCATCATTAATTGATGAAAAACTTGTTAAACATCATCTTTATGGTTTTTTAGATATAAAGAAAAACTTTTCAACAGGCCAATGGTTAAAAATTGTAATAAAAAAAATAAAAGAGATACAAAAAAAGAAAAAAATTCCAATTATTGTAGGTGGAACTGGTTTATATTTTAAAACACTTATACAGGGTTTAGCAAAAATACCTAAAATTCCAACTTCATTTAGAAAAAAAATTATAGCTAAACATAAAAAAATTGGTCAAAAAAATTTTTATAAAAAACTAATAAAATTAGATCCAATAGCTGTAAAAAAAATTAATTTTAATGATATACAAAGATCAATCCGCGCTTATGAGGTAAAAAAATATACAAAAATATCTTTATATAGCTGGTTTAAGAAAACTACTAAATTATTTAACGATAATGATTTTAGAAAAATCTATATTGATATTCCACGTGAAAAATTAATCAACCGAATAAACTCCAGATTAAATACTATGTTTAAAAATGGTGTTGTAAATGAGATTAAAAAGCTATCTAAATTAAATTTAAAAAAAGATAGAAATTTTTATAAAATAATAGGAATTAAAGAAATTAACGAATATTTAAATAAAAAAGAAGAATTAAATATAACTAAAAATCTTATTACTATCCGAACAAGACAATATGCAAAACGACAAATTACTTGGGCAAGAGGCAATATGAAAGATTGGGAAAAAATAGTTTTATAGTAATTTTTTTAGTATGACCATAGAAATCTTAAACCAGTTTCTGATGTTGTATTTCTTGGCTCCATAAAATTACCGGTAACGTCAAGTTTTGAATCTGCAATATCCCAGTAATCCATATAAAATTCTACTGAAAAATTATCATGCAAATAATTTTTTGCTGTTAATTTTATTCCTGAACCTTCCTCCTGATCATTTGTAATATCAGAATAATTTGCACTAACTTGACTTAAATAACTTTTTTGCTGACCATAAATAAAATATAAATATTCAGCCCTTAGTTCGATTTTATCTTTCTCGTAGTTAATACCAAATGGTAGATAAAAATAACGAGATTCCCTGTCGTATCCAGAATGTCCAGTCGAACTGAGTTTTAACCCACTGGCATTCAGTAGGTATCTAAATCCTAATCCTGAAAAAAAAGTTACACGTTTATTTGTAGAATTATTCAACAGCAGTCCATAATAACCCGTGGTTTCGAATTGATAGTCTGGTATACTTGACATTGTTCCAGTTCCGTTAGATTGATAATCAACCTCACCGGCTGCTAACCTAGTTTTTAAACCTTTATAAACTTCACTATAAGTTTCATTGCTTAAAAAAAATCCAAGCATATAGCCTTCTTGAGACATAAAAAAGCTATTATCTACAGGATGTCTTTCTTCGTAAATTTTTGTACCAAAATAATAACCAAACTCATTTTTTTTATTTTCAAGGGATAAAGACAAGTTATTGTAAAAAACAAAATAAACGAGGATAAGTAGTTTAAAAATATTTTTAATTTTCATATTATTCTATAATAACATTAATATAGTCTATTGCGTCTAAATATCACAATCTCTGTTTTTTATGCTTAAAAATTCCTTATTTTTATAGCTATTTTAGAGATTGAAAAATACTTATTCTCTAGATAAATGTATGTTTTTAAAGAGGAGAAACAAATGTTTATTAAAAATATGATAAGAGCAGTATCTTTAGTGTTGTTTATGTCTACAATATCTATTGCAGAGGAAGGCGCGTTTAGAGTTGGTTTAGAGGGTGGTTTATCACCAGTGGACTTAGAAGCAGAAAAGACAGCGCAAGAGATTGCAAACTTATCTGGGTCAACAGTTACAACAGAATACGATACAGGTGCACTAGTTTTAAGACTATTTGCAGATTATGGTATAACATCAAATCTCAAAGGTGAAGTTGGTATTTTTCAAACATCATCAGTAGATGCTACCTATTCAATCGGATCTGATTCTGCAACAGAATCCTATGATGCTTCTGGATTTGATATTTCTGGAAAATATTATGTGGATGATTTCTATGCTAAAGTTGGAATGCACTCATCAACATTAAGCGGTGCCGCAAGTGTTACAATTGCTAGTACTACTTATGGAGTTACTGCAGAGTCTCAAGACACAGGCGCATTATTTGGTGCAGGCTTTGAGATAGATAATACATTTTTTAGCGTAACTAGATATTCGGATATCGGTGGAGTGTCAGACTTCACTTTTTTCTCAGCAGGCTTGCTGTTTTAGGAAGTTAGTATTTGAGTTTTATGTTTAAAGTTAACTTTAAGCCGATAATATTAATCATTTTGTACCTTGTTCTTGCTGGATGTGCAGGAACAGGTACAAAAAATTACGGATCCATAAGTTACGAGGCTCCCTCAGACCAAGCTGTATTATTTATCGGGAGAAAAAATAGATATGTTGCAAGTGCAGCATTACCAAAAATATTACTAGATGGACAAGAGATTGCAAAATTAGGTATCGGTGAAATGGAAAGACTAAATATATCAGCTGGCTCACATAAACTTCAAACAAAAATAGGAAGCGTTTTACAATTAGGCACAGGAGGTGACGCTGCAGCTTTTGTGGCTGAAAAAGGTAAAAAATACTTTTTTATTATTGACTATGACACAGGTTTGTTTTCAGGTAAGTGGAAAATTACAGAAACAACAGAAAATGGTTTTCAAGGCTCACTGAATTAATGAAAGTTAAAATAAGCAC
>CACKBK010000038.1 GCA_902598425.1 uncultured Pelagibacteraceae bacterium
AAAAATTGTTAAGATATTTTTTTTTAATATCAAACTCCTCTTTTGGCAGAGCTTCATTAAAAGTTTTTTCAAAGTCTAATTTAATTCTGTTTTCCATTTAGTTAAAATTTTCGTATCCTTTCTTTTCTAACTCCAAAGCTAATTCTGGGCCACCAGATTTTATTATTTTCCCATTCATGAGAACATGTACATAGTCTGGTTTTATATAATCGAGTAATCTTTGATAGTGAGTAATAATTAAAAAGGCATTATTTTTTTTTCTTAAAGAGTTAACTCCATCTGCAACAGTTTTTAATGCATCAATGTCAAGTCCTGAATCAGTTTCGTCTAAAATTGATAATTTTGGGTTTAAAATTGACATTTGTAAAATTTCATTTTTCTTTTTTTCACCTCCAGAAAAACCTACATTTAACTGTCTATTAAGTTTCTCTTCATCGAATTTTAACTCTTTTGACTTTTGCTTAACTAAATTCAAAAATTCGATTGCATCTAGTTCTTTTTCTCCTCTTGCTTTTCTGATTGCATTTAGAGAAGTTTTTAAAAAAATATTTGTATTCACTCCAGGTATCTCTAGTGGATACTGAAATGCTAAGAATATACCTTTATGAGCTCTTTCCTCTGTCTCTAAATCAAATAAATTACTCTCTTCAAATAGTATTTCGCCAGATACATCGTAACCTTTTTTACCTGATAATATATTTGATAGAGTGCTTTTACCTGACCCATTAGGTCCCATTATTGCATGAACTTCTCCAGGCTTTATTTCTAAATTAAATCCATTTAAAATAGATTTATTATCAATATTGGCTTTTAAATTGCTTATTTTTAACATTACCCTAAATTCCTTTTAACCTACGCTTCCTTCTAAGCTTATACCTACTAACTTCTGCGCTTCGACTGCAAACTCCATAGGCAATTGCTGTAGAACTTCTTTACAAAATCCATTTACTATTAATCCCACTGCCTCCTCTGGATTTAAACCTCTTTGCTGACAATAATGAAGTTGCTCCTCACTAATTTTAGAGGTTGTTGCTTCGTGAGCTATAGTTGAATCTGAATTTTTGTTCTTAATATATGGAACTGTATGGGCTCCACATTTATTTCCCATTAGTAAGGAGTCACATTGTGTATAGTTACTTGAGTTTATAGCTTTTTGAGAAATGTCTACTAATCCTCTGTAGGTCATATCAGATTTACCAGCACTTATACCTTTTGATATAATTTTACTTTTTGTATTTTTTCCAATATGGATCATTTTAGTTCCAGTATCGGCTTTTTGATGATTATTTGTAATTGCTATTGAATAAAACTCACCTATTGAATTATCTCCACGCAATATACAGCTAGGATATTTCCAAGTTATTGCAGAACCTGTTTCTACTTGTGTCCATGAAATTTTGGAATTTTTTCCTTTGCAAAGACCTCTTTTTGTTACAAAGTTATAAATTCCTCCTTTTCCATCTTTATCTCCTGGATACCAATTTTGAACTGTTGAGTATTTAATTTCAGCATCATCTAAAGCTATTAACTCAACATTAGCCGCATGCAATTGATTTTCATCTCTCATTGGGGCTGTACACCCTTCTAGATAGCTTACGTAACTACCCTTATCCGCAATGATCAAAGTTCTTTCAAACTGTCCTGTATCTGATGCATTAATTCTAAAATATGTAGAAAGTTCCATGGGACATCTAACTCCAGGTGGAATATATACAAAGGAGCCATCAGTAAAAACAGCTGAATTTAGTGTAGCAAAAAAATGATCAGTTAATGGTATGACTGTACCAAGATATTTTTTAACTAACTCAGGGTGCTTTTGAACAGCTTCTGATATCGAACAAAAAATTATTCCTTTTTCTGTGAGAGTTTCTTTAAACGTTGTTGCTACTGAGACAGAGTCGAATACTGCGTCTACAGCAATACCGTTTAATCTTTTTTGTTCCTGTAATGGAATTCCAAGTTTCTTATAAGTTTCAAGTAATTTTGGGTCTAATTCATCTAAACTTTTTGGCTTTTCTTTAAAACTTTTTGGTGCAGAATAATAGTAAAGATCTTGGTAATCAATTTTAGGATATTTAGGTTTTTGCCAATCAGGTTCTTTCAAAACTTTCAATCTTTCAAATGCTTTCAACCTCCAATCAAGAAGCCATTTGGGTTCTTTTTTGATATTTG